>JBBQXI010000328.1:0-5008 GCA_038209805.1 Bacteroidales bacterium
GATTACGTTATTCGTTACTAACGCCAAAAGTAATTAATTCAAAAGAAATATCAAAATTTATTTTCCGGAATACCATTCCAAAATCTTTTCAACCTTTTCCTCTAAAGGCATAAATCCATCCACCCAATGAATTTTTGTTCCCTGGTTTTCCATCCGGCGAAACCAAGTCATCTGGCGCTTTGCAAACTGGTGGATGGCCACATTTAATCCGTCGAACATTTGCTGATAGGTGAGTTGTCCGGTCAGGTGCTGAGTCATGTATTTATATTCCAGACCGTAATAAGTAAGCTGTTCTGGAGTTAATCCGCTATCGAGTAATCGCTGAACTTCATCCAACATTCCTTCTTTCAGACGCTGTTTAAGCCGGGTTGTAATTTTCTTTCGGCGGGCATCGCGTTCGAATTTTACCCCAACTACCAAACTGCGGATTTCCGGCATTCCGGTGTCAATTTCCGGATGAGTCAGGTAATATTCTTCGATTTCGATGGCGCGAATGGCTCGTTTCGAACTTTCCGTGTCGGTTTGGTTGTGCAGATAGTTTTTGTAGCCTTTCAAAATCAGTTCCAGTTCCCACAATAATTTATCGTCCAGTTCTTCGCGAAGTTTTTCGTTTATCGGAACCTGAATCAGTTTATAGTTTTTTAGGATGGCTTCCAGATACAGGCCGCTTCCGCCGCACATCACCGGAAGTTTTCCGCGTTCGCTGATGTCGGCAAAAACCTTCAAAAAATCTTTCTGGTATTCATACACATTGTACTCGTAACCCGCGTCAACAATGTCGATGAGGTGATAGGAAACAGGTTTGCCGTCGACAATATAATCGGCGTAATCTTTTCCGGTTCCCAGATCCATTCCGCGGTAAACTTGTCGCGAATCGGCAGAGATTACTTCGCCGTCGAGTACCGAGGCTACCTTTGCCGCTACGCTAGTTTTCCCTGAAGCGGTTGGCCCAAGAATGGTAATTAAGTTATATTTTTCGTTGTGCATGAGTTCTGAGGTTTTCGAAGTGCAAATTAAATGTATTTTTGCAAGGCAAATTATAAATGTAAGTTTCAATCGAATGAATTTCTGCCACGAAGGCACAAAGACTCTAAGAAACACCAAAATTCATTTGTTTTTGTGAAGCTTTGTGGCTTCGTGCCTTTGTGGCATTGGATTATTTTTTGAGACTTTTTACGATAGAATGGTACACAAACTACAAAATATTAGCATTAAAAATAAAAAGGCATTCTTTGATTACGAGATCATCGAAACCTTTTATGCCGGTATCCAACTGGCAGGAACCGAAATCAAATCAATCCGGGGTGGTAAAGCTGGGTTGGTCGATTCGTATTGTTCGTTTTTTGCCAATCAGTTGTATGTAAAGAATATGCATATCTCCGAATACGAATTGGGTACCTGTAACAATCATATTGCCAAACGCGATCGTAAATTGCTTCTAAATCGGAAAGAACTGGATAAATTACAGAAGAAAACAAAAGAAGGCGGTATTACCATTGTTCCACTGAAGCTTTTCATTAACGATCGTGGACTGGCCAAGTTGGAGATCTCACTTGCTAAAGGAAAAAAGACTTTCGATAAACGCGAAACCCTGAAACTGAAAGACGATACCCGCGAAATGGATCGGGCCCGGAAGCAATAGTTTCACAGGATCAATATCAATTTTTCTAAATTAATACGATGACCGAATATAAAACTTTCGAAACAGAGAGGCTTATCGTAAAGCCAACCTTTGAAGAGGATGCTGAGTTTATATTTGAGTTGTTAAACTCTTCAAATTGGTTGAAGTACATTGGAAATCGGAATGTTACCTCGATAGAAAGTGCAAAGGAATACATCAAATTAAAAATGTTGCCGCAGTTGGAAAGACTTGGATTTGGCAATTACACGGTCATTCGAAAATCGGATCAGGCTAAAATGGGTATTTGCGGACTCTACGACCGGGAGGGTTTGGATGGATTGGATATTGGGTTTGCTTTTCTTCCTGAATATGAAGGACATGGTTATGCTTTTGAATCGGCCATTAAGTTGAAGCAAGTCATATCTGATGAATTTGGAATAACTGATATTGTTGCTATTACCTCTCAGGATAATGTTTCTTCTCAAAAGCTTTTGGAAAAGCTTGGATTGAAATTAACCGGAATAACAAAAATTCCGAATGACGACAAAGAGCTTTTGTTGTATAAGATCAGCAATTAAGTTGATCAAGTAGTTTTTAGCACAATTTACACACTTCATTCAGAAAGAAAAAGCCTGATAGAAATTCATCCACCAGGCTTAATGTCTAAAGTTTAAAAGAAATTCTTATTTCAAGGTTGCCAATGCAGCTTTAATACGGTCGAGCGATTTGGTCAAGTCGGCTTCCGAGGCAGCATACGAAATGCGGATACATTCAGGAGCGCCAAATGCTTCGCCCGAGACAACACCTGTAAAAGCATTCGACAGAATAAATAAGCCCATATCGTCAGCATTATTAATAGTTAATGTGCCATCCGATTTTCCGAAGAACGATGAAATGTCTGGAAAAACGTAAAATGCGCCATCAGGTTTGCTGGTTTTAACGCCCGGAATTTCGGCTAGTTTTGCCAAAACCAGGTTGCGACGTTTTTCGAATTGCTCAACCATCGCATGCACGGTGTCGAGCGGTGCGTTTAGTGCGGCAACCGATGCAATCTGTGATACCGAACATGGCCCTGAAGTGTATTGACCCTGAAGTTTGTTTGCAGCTTTGGCCAGCCAAAGTGGGGCAGCAATGTAACCAATGCGGTAACCAGTCATGGCAAATGCTTTCGAAACACCATTCACAACAACTACCTGATCTTTAATTTCGGCAAATTGCGCAATGCTTTCGTGTTTGATGCCATAAACAATGTGCTCGTAAATTTCATCAGAAATTACGATGATGTTCGGATGTTTAGCGAAAATATCAGCAAAAGCTTTCAGTTCAGCTTTGGTATAAACACTTCCGGTTGGATTGCTTGGGCTGCTGAACAGGAATGCACGGGTCTTCGGTGTAATAGCAGCTTCCAACTGGGCAGGAGTGATTTTGAAATCGCTGTCAACTGTAGTTGGGATAATTACATTTACACCTTCGTTCAGCTTAACCAATTCGATGTAAGTCACCCAATAAGGAGCGGGAATAATCACCTCGTCGCCCTTGTTGATCAAACACTGCAACAGGTTTGCAATCGAATGTTTTGCACCGTTCGATACAATGATCTGATTGGTTGCATAATCCAGTCCATTGTCGCGCTTTAGCTTATCAGAAATGGCTTTAAGCAACGAAGCGTAGCCAGGAACTGGCGAATACGTTGAATAGTTATCATCAATGGCTTTTTTTGCAGCTTCCTTGATGAAATCGGGGGTGTTAAAATCAGGTTCACCAACGCCAAGGCTGATCACGTCGATGCCTTTTTCTTTTAATTCGCGGCTTTTTTGGGCAACAGCCAGCGTGGCTGATTCGGATAGACATGCTACTCTGTCTGAAACTCTCTCCATAACTGATATTTAGATGTTATTAATGTCGATTTTTATTACCGGTGCAAGATATGAAAAAAACTTATTGTGAATTCCCCGTTGTTTCAATTTGAAAATAAAATGGCTTAAAAATTTACGATTTGTTATCAAAGCCATGTTTTGCGATGAAATGCCTGACTTTAACTTGCAAATTTTGGTAATCTTCATAATTCGAAATAACCACCAATTCCGATCCTTTGATCAGCTTGTTGAGCTCTTGAGCTGTTTCAAGTGGGTGATTCGTGTCATCCGGATGCGCAATAATTAAAGTTGGAACGTTTATTCCGGAAATTTGTTCGCGTGACGGGAAATCGGAATTTGCTCCTCCGAGATAGATTTGGGTATAATATTGCGGTGCAAAGCTTAATCGCTTTAGCAGTAATTTTTCCCTTGTTCCCGGATGCTCTTTTTCAAAATATTGTGGAGGATCCTGACTCAATTGAATAATCCGTTTCAGGATTTCAGGAACTGTTTCGCTATTTGTTTTTGAAATGACCTTTCGGTACACCGCTTTCACTTTTTCACGCGTTTCCCAGGCTGGGGGAGGAGTTACCAAAATCAAGGCTTTTACCCGTTCCGGAAATTGGACTGCAGCATGAATTGCCGTTCCTGCACCCATTGAAAGGCCGCCCATAATTACTTTGTCGTACTTCTGAGAGTCCAAAACACTAATCAATTCATTTGTTAGTGCAGGCCACGAGTAATCGCCATCCATCGATTGGTCGCAGTAATCATACCTGACGACCGAAACCTGATTCTGTAAAGATTCGAAATCAATTAATGAATACAACGAATCAGATTCAACTGAATTTAGCATTCCATGAAGCCAAATGAATGGTTGGCCATCTCCTTGCATATATAAATGTGGTATTCTCATTTTTTCTTTTTTCTGAATTCTAGTTCCACTTCATTGTTATGGGTTTCACGTAACCCGAAACCCGCATCCCATAACAATTTCACTGAAAATTATTCAAACAAACCTTCGTCGCGAATCAGCATCAGGATTGAAGAATGTGGAAGAATGATAAACTTCTCTTTGTTGAATTCAATTTCCCAACCGCTTTTATTGAGGTAAACTGCCAGATCACCAGCTTTTGCCTGAAGTGGAACATATTGAACTTGATCTTTTTTTTCTTTCCATGGTTCGTCAGCATCAGTCATGGCCGGAATGGGGTAGCCCGGACCAACTTTGACAATGTAACCGCTTTGTGTTTTTTCATTTTCCTGAACATTGGGAGGTAAGTACAATCCTGAGGCTGTTTGGCCTTTGGGGTTTTTGGGGCGTATAAGTACACGGTCTCCAACCAGTATAAATTTATCCAGATCTTTTTCTTCAATAATAAGTGACATTCGGATTTTGTTTTGACTTTGTGACAAAGATAAGACAATCGGGTTTATTCATTCTCTTTTCAGATCTTTTATAACTCTTTTTTAAATCGAAATTCTATTTATTCAATGCAAAATGTTATTTTTTTTATATGACATTTTAAAA
>JBBQXI010000329.1:0-5003 GCA_038209805.1 Bacteroidales bacterium
CATCTCCAACATAAATTTCAGAGCTTAACGGATCAATTCCAAGGCTATAAAATCCACCATACGAACTGGAATAATCGGAATTGATAAACGGCTGTTCGGGGATTCGCGTATCGGTGACCGACATTCGCCAAACATGCCTATTTAAATAATAAACGGTATCGCCGGTAGGATTTATGCAAAGCTTTAGTGGATGATCACCCAGTGCAAAGCGGAACGACCGCTCAATCTCCAGGGTCTCTGCATCAATTCTCAACAAACCAGGCTGTTCGTATCCATACGGACTCCCTTCAAATCCACCATCAGTCAACACCCAAATCTTATTGTACTTGTCGATTACCATACTGTTGGGCTGTTTAAACACCTCAATTGAATCGACTAACTGATCCGTATCCGAATTAATGACCAGAATTTTATTATCATACGACCAACAGTTGACAAAAACCAGATTCTTAAATTGGAGCATCTGCTCTGTCGGATGCTGGTTGAATTCTGATTTCGAATTATTAACCGCGACATGGCCAGTTATCTGAAATGTTTGCGGATCGAAAACCGTAATTTTCCGTGCATAAAGATCGGTTACATAGGCTTTATTCTGATCAACAACATGTACATATCTGGGCGAACTTAAACCAGAGATGCTCCCTTTAAACTCAGCCGTCCGGCTATTAATCACATATATTTTGCCCGAATTATTTACCACGATAAAAGCCAGGTTGTTCCAAATCGTTATCGATTGAGCCACATCACCCAAAGGAGCGCTGTTTCTGGCCTGAAATACGTCATTGTAAACCCTTTTTGCTTCAGTATCATAAAACGACAACGATGAGTTGCCATACATAAAATTACCCTCATTAACGATGTAAACGCCTTTATTGCCTGAAAAATCAAAGAACACAGTATCCAAAGGATTTTTAGAACAAGAAAAAAATAATTGAGCCACGAAAACCCAAAGCAATATACCCCAAGCTCTATGCCCTTTGCTCCGTGCATCTGGGTTCCGGGTTAGCCTTCGGTCTTCAGTCTTCAGTCTCCGGTCAACTTCCATTTTCTTATTTCCTTTCACTTCTTATAGCTGATTTGAATGGTTAATGAATAATACCGACCAGGCATTGGTCGCCACAAAATAGCCATATAGTCTGAATTTGTGAGATTTTCGACACTGACCACAACATCCATCAGAAAAGGTTTTAAATCGATCCGTCGGCCAGCACTCATATCAAGCAACCAATAGGGATTCAGTACTTTTTCATAGTCCGATTCCACATTATTGCTTGAAGTGTATCGCTTCCCGGTAAATGGAGCATTTAATTTCAGGTAATATTTTTTATAATCGGCTTCGGCAAACAGGTTCGCTTTATCTTTTGGTATGTAAATCAACTGTTTCCCACGCGATCCATCAACAGATGGAACCGCATCGATGTTCGATGTGGCTGAATGCGAATAATTTCCTTTCAGGTCAAAAGTGAGATCATGCGAAAACTGAGAGTGAACTGAAAGCTGAAGTTCGGCGCCCCGGGCAAAAACTTTACGAAGATTATTCGCTTCCCAATACGATGCGCCATTTGCCGAAGGTTGCCAAACGATCCAGTTATCGATTAGCGAAGCAAATCCGGTAATTTGTCCTGAAAGAATAACCTTGTCGCTCCGTTTCGAATACGAAAAGGCAAGATCGCCCGAGTAACCATCTTCCGGTTTTAAGTTGGAATTTCCGCCCGGAAACCAATACAAATCGTTCAGGCTGGGTTGGTGATAATTGCGCGAAACATTCAATTTTAAAGCAATATTTTGCCTTTTATCAACCAAATATTCAGCCCCAAATGAAGGAACAAATCCGATTAACTTGCTATCGTATAAATCTGTCCGGAATAAAAAAGAAAACAACAATTTGGAGCCAGCCTGATAATGAACAGCATTTAACAGCGAAAATTCAAGCCTGTCGTGGTCGTAGCCAATCTTCTGTGCCCGATCGAAAACTGAAACCTGATGATAGCCAGAACTAAGCGACCAATCCAAACTCAATTTATTTTGTGGTTTCCAGTCAAAATTAAGGTTTGCGGTATAACTCTTCTCCTTACTGCGGCTATCAAAATTCACAAAATTAGCCTCAGTACTCGACCTGAAATAATTTAATTGATTCCGGTTCAATCCTACGAGCAATTCCAGTTTACTTTTTTCTGTCAGGTATTTCCACGAACCAACTGCCCGAACATTCCAATCATTCTGTGTTTCCTTTCGCACATCGCCTTCAAACGACATCAGTTGTGGCAAATCACGATCACTCTGATAAACCCACAATTTGGCCGAAAAAGTATGTTTCGTCAGCCGGTAATAAAACTCCTGAAGCGCACCCAGCTTTGCGTATCTGGCATTCTTCTGAACCGACTCGTGCATGGGCAAAACGCCATAATTGAAATAAGGAAAATCGTTCTTGCTTTGGTCTGAAAAAAACCTGGTTTTCAATTGAATCCGGCCATTTCCAAAACCAACATTCAGGTATTCTTTGGCGGTAGAAAAACTTTCCAGCGTTTGCACATAGCGGACGCTAAACCGATCAGTCCAATCGGGTTTGTTGTTGATCAAAACGCTCCCACCGAGCGCTCCTGAGCCCGACTGCAAAGAACTTCCTCCATGAAATAAACTAATATCATCAATGAAATAAACCGGGAACAACGAAAAATCGACATCACCACGCATGGGCGAATTAAGTTTCATTCCGTTCCAAAACACTTGTGTATGCGATGGGGCAGTTCCCCGAAACGAAGCTGTTGCCGTTGAACCTCTTCCGTAAGATTTCATAAAAACCGGGGAGTACGACGATAACAATTCTGAAATCGTTTGAGTTTTCATCAATTGAAGTGCCAGTGTATCAATGTGAGTAACCATCGAACCGGCCTCCTCAATCTTTCGTTTACCAAACACCTGAACTTCCTGAATACGAATGGTATCAGTCAATTTCTGTGCTGAAATTTCATCAGAAAAACAAATCAGGAACAGGATACAAAGCAGTACTTTGAATTGGATACGGATGAGGTTTCTTGTTTGTGCTCCCACCGTTCTATCTTTTTACAATTTTCTGCTGAAATAGCTGATTCCCGGACTTTACCCGAAGAAGGTATAAACCCGAAGATAAATTCCCCAAATTCAATTCAGTTGCCGATCCTTCCTGAACGAGAATCAAAGAGCCTTCAATAGTAAACAACTCCACCGAATCGATGGGTGATGAGCAATTTATTTTAACGGATTCGGATAACGGATTCGGATAAATTGAACACCACAGAGACCTTTGCTGTAGCGAATTTGCTCCGGTAACCATCTCCACAATCAACCGCGAAGAATCCATTCCTGAACGAATCAGGCATTCGCCCGACTTATCTGCTGTGAACGACGCTTTTCCAAATTCATCAGTAGTAAGTGACACCTTATTGCCCTCATCAGCATTGGGCATTGCAACAACCGACTGACCGGCAAATGCTTCAGACGAATTAATTGCCACATTTCGACTGGCATCCATGGTACAATAATATTTTTTCAACTGAATTTCAACAGATTGACCAACCTTGACTGTATCAGCTCCTGTAGTTAACTGAATTACCGTCCAAGCCAGATTATTGTCAGTGATGTGATAAATTAGAATTTCATCGTCGTTATTTATTTTAATCTTGTCGAAACCTGACACAACAGGCTGTTGATTGAGCATCACCACCCAGGTTTTCCGATAGGTATCCGCAGTACGAGAACCTCCATACCCAAATGTGTAAACCGTTGAACCATCTTCAATCGCCGGAACTTTCCACAAATACAAGGCAGACCCTCCTTCGGCATCATCGCGAAAGGCCCAGTCGCCATCAAATCCGGCTGCTTTAAATCCGGCAGCAACGGCATGAGCAAGTGAAACAAAGCTAATCTCTGTCAACCCATAGTTATTTTGATTCCGATCAACTTTTGCGGTCAGATCGACCTGTTCAACCCAAACCGATTGTCGTGGAATAATTGTTTTTTCGCTTGTTTTTACCGAAATGTAAACTTTCTTCAGCTCTGATTCGGGCAAGACCTCAATCTGCACCGAATCACGAATCAATTGATTCTCCGCAACTTCAAAATGCAGCCAGCTTTTCCCGATCTGCTTTCCTTTCAGATAATAGATTCCATCGACTATGACAATTTCCGCAATCGGTTCATCATCAATCGTCCAGATGGTATTAATCCCGGTTAAAACATCGCCATTCTGATCCGTAAGTTTTCCTGTCAATTCCAGTTTATCATTGACTTTCAGGCTCGTTGACTGAATAGTAATTGAAACTTTCCCAACCGAAAAAATCTCAATTTCCTTTTCAGAAAAAAGATCAGGATTTGTTGCTAATGCGGCTCGCAATCGAATTGTTCCTGCTTTTTTCGCAACCAGTTTCCCGCTGGTTATTGCAGCCAATTGCGTATCGCTGACACTCCAAACAATCGCAGCATCGGCATGCCTGATCCCACTTTCAAAAAGAATTGCATTTAAATCGAGACTTTGGCCAACTCCTATTTTTGTTGCCATTTCCTGAATAACAATTACAGACTGAACTCCTGAAACTACAGCAGGCTCCACATCGCGTATTCCTGTAATTTCAGTCGATATTTCGCCCAACCATCCAGCAAGGGCATTCATTCCAGTAAAAATCCGGATAAAGTGAATTTCATCCAGATTCACAGGCTTTTTATCCTGATCAACGGCCCAACTGATGTCAATCGCATCGCCACCACTTCCTTCAGTTTCGGGCGTGTATGGATTATCGGGTAATCTTTCAGTTAACGACTTAACCGGAGTGTTATCAGCATAACCAAACGTTTTGCGGTACGAAATAACCGAACCCGGAGTTGACACATCAATTGGATTAGTTAAACGGGTACCTTTAAGCGTGTATTTATCAGTGGCAACATTTGGGAACAAATCAACTTTGGGATAGTAGGTTTGCGCGTGATAACTGTTTTCAGGAACCACGCCCGAACCTCCCAAATTATCA
>JBBQXI010000330.1:0-4994 GCA_038209805.1 Bacteroidales bacterium
AATAGAAAAAATGCGAAATTCCTAGCAGTTTGGAGAATGTTATTCCCTTATTTAATCAACATTCTCGCAGTTCTTCAGCTCTACTGCTCCACATAAATGCTACGGACTTCAGAAATCTCGGCCACAGATTCAGCAGTATAATAGCGTATTGTTACTAAATCCAGTCCTGTATTGTATTTCACTTCAAACTTTTGTTGCAATTGGCTGATCAATGCTTCAATTCCTTGTTCCGGTTCATCGAAAGCCAACGAAAGGTCGATGGCCGATTGTTGCAAAAGACCAACTTTGAGCCGATACTTGGCGAATAATCCGAAAACATCAGAAACACTCCCGATGCTGATAAACGAAAAATCGTTAGGTGTCAATGTGATCAGCGCCATGTTTTTTTTCACAATAATTACCGGAACTAATTTGAGAGCATGTTCAACTTCATGAATAATAGTTCCCGGCTTTTCAGGTTCAAGAAACGATTTGACAAGCAACGGGATATTCTTATTTTGCAGCGGCTTAATTGTTTTGGGATGAATCACTTTGGCTCCTGAATACGACAACTCAATGGCTTCTTTGTACGATAATTCGTCGAGTTTCACGGTATTGGCGAAAAAATCCGGATCAGCATTCAAAATTCCGGGCACATTTTTCCAGATACTTACATCTTCGGCGTCGAGCAAATTGGCCAGAATAGCAGCTGTATAATCGGAACCTTCGCGCCCAAGTGTTGTTGTTTGGTTAGTCAAAGTTCCACCAATAAAACCCTGGGTGATGTACAAATCTTCCGATTCGAATGTGAATTGTCTATTTGCCAACCGAACCGAAAGCTCCCAGTTGATGTTTGCTTCGCGGAACTGGTCATCGGTTTTCAGGCAATTGCGAACATCGACCCAACGGTTTTTCAAGCCAATCCGATTAAAATATAAACTGATAATTTGAGTCGATAACAACTCGCCAAAAGCCACAATCTGATCGTATTCATAGTCGAAATTGAGCGAACGCTCTCCTTTAATCCGATTGCTGAGCAACGTAAAATGCTTTTCAACCTCAGGAAGTTCAGTTGGCTCACCCCAAAGTTCAGTGATAATTTGATTGTGATAATCCTTTACATCCTGAAATGCAGTCCACATTTCCGGATCCTGATTGAAATATTTTCGGGCAACGATTTCCAGTGCGTTCGTGGTCTTTCCCATGGCCGAAATCACCAGAACTTTATTTCCAGGATACATTTTCAGGATGTTAACTGAATTACGAACAGCATCGGCAGAACTTACTGAGGCACCTCCAAATTTGAAAACTTTCATGATCGTTGTGAATTAATTTGACAAACAAAAATAGAAAAATGTGCCAGTCAAAAGAGGTTTATGCTAAAACTTTAAAGGCAAAAAGCAAATCCCTAAACTGTAACGATTGTTACAATTTTTGATCGGTCTTGTTTCTACATTTGTAAACATTAATTAACCCAATGACAAAAAACTCCATATTAAAGAAGCTGCGGAAGTTCCACAAATGGCCGGGAATTGTAATCACCTTGTTTGTGATTCTTTTCAGTCTCTCCGGAATTTTCATGAACCATCGCAACTTGATTTCGGCTGTCGACATCAACCGGTCGCTTTTACCGAAAGAATACAGCTACCAAAACTGGAACAAGGGAGCAATCAAATCGGTTTGCCAAATCGGGGGCGATTCGGCGCTAGTGTATGGAAACATTGGTGCGTGGCTCACAACCGATCATTTCAAAACTTTCCAGGACTGGAATGCCGGATTTCCTGCCGGAACCGATAATAGGAAGATTTCGAAAATGCTGAAAACTCCCGACGGAAAACTGCTTGCCGGAACCTACTTCGGATTGTACCAATATTCGTTTCAGCACCATCAATGGACTAAAATATCTTTGCCTGTTTCCGAAGAGCGAATTACAGATTTGATTCTGAAGCAGAATGAACTATTGGTTCAAACCCGGTCGTTCCTGTTGAAAAGTTCCGATGGAATTACGTTTCAGCCCATCCAACTTCCAGCTCCTGATGGCTACAATGGCAAAGCCAGCTTGTTTAAAACCTTATGGTTGCTGCACAGTGGCGAAATTTGGGGTGCAATTGGGAAACTGATCGTCGATTTATTTGGACTGGCCATCCTGATTATTTCGCTCACCGGACTGATGCACTTTATTTTTCCGAAGTGGTTGAAACATCGCCGCGAAAGGAAAAAAGACAATGCCAAACTGGTTTCGGCACGGAATACCAACCTGTACTGGCACAACCGACTGGGTTGGATTTTTATTCCATTCCTGATTTTCGTAACCATCACTGGTATGTTTTTGCGCCCACCATTGCTGATTGCTATTGCAAATTCGACGGTTTCACCCATTCCGGGAACGGTTTTGAGTTCATCCAATCCTTGGTACGACAAGCTTCGTCGCGTTTTGTACGATGAGCAGCAACACATTTTCCTGTTTTCGACCAATGATGGGATTTTCTTTACCGACGAGAATTTTCGCGAGCCGATGCGTCGTCTGGTAAATGAGCCTCCAGTGAGTGTAATGGGTTGCAATGTTTTGGAGAAGAAAGGCGAAAGTATCTATCTGATTGGCTCCTTCAATGGTTTATTTCTGTGGAATCCATTGACCGGACAAATCCTTGACTACCTCTCTGAAAATCCATATAAAGCGCCCGAAGTAGTTGGCCCTCCAATCTCGAAAGATATGATTGACGGATGGTTTGAGGACCAATCAGAAAATGAATTTTATTTCGACTACAATCTGGGAGTGTTGCCCATAAGGAACAACTCTGAATTTGGGAAAATGAGCCTCGAAACTATTCAGAAAAGTCCCATTTCGCTATGGAACCTCTCACTTGAAGTTCATACCGGGCGCATTTTCGAACCCATTTTAGGCATATTCTATATTCTCTATGTTCCACTCGCCGGAATCTGCATCTTGATTGTGCTGATCAGCGGATTCTTCATTTGGTGGTTGGGGTACCGGAAAGTCAAATTGCCACAAAGACACGAAGAAAAAAAGTCAGGGCTTCACTTCGAGTGAAACCCTGACTCATGAATATCGCTTATCCAATTTCCTTTAAAAATCCGGGAGATTTGCGGTGTTTGGTCGCCTGCTCGTATGCATAGGCCAGCTTAATCAAAGTTGGCTCACTCCAGGCTCGGCCAAAAAACGAAATACCAACAGGTAATCCCTGCACATATCCTGCAGGAACCGAAACATTTGGATATCCTGAAATGGCTGCCGGCTCAGAACTTCCACCACCAAAATGATCGCCATTCACCAAATCGATTGTCCACGAAGGGCCATTGGTCGGTGCAATTAGCGCATCAAGCTGATGCTTGTCCATCAGCAAATCAATTCCTTTTTTACGAGTCAACTCGTGAACTTTCGAAAGTGCTTCGAGGTAAACCGGATCACTCAGGCCTTTTGTCTTCTCTGCGTCGTCAAATATTTCCTGAACAAACCATTTTAATTCCGTCTCCGAATTCACTTTATTGAACTCAATCAAATCGGCCAGCGACTGAACTTTCAGACCTGTCCTGCCCTTCAGATAAGCATTTAAATCGGCTTTGAATTCAGAAATCAGAATCTGCCACTCCAGCTTTCCCCATTCCTCCCGATTTTCAAATTTCAGATTTTCAACAATGATGGCGCCAGCATTTTTCATGGTTTGAATGGCTTCGGCCATCAATTTTTCAACTCCGGAATGAAAGCCAAAGAAATCGGAGGCAATGCCAATCCGTGCATTTTTCAACCCATTAATGTCCAGACTCTTTGTATAATCCTGACTTTTTTCTGACAAAGCTCCTAATAAAATTGCAGCATCAGAAACAGTACGCGCCATTGGCCCCGCGGTATCCTGACTGTGCGAAATTGGAATAATTCCATCGCCGCTCCAAAGTCCAACCGTCGGCTTAATTCCAACAATACCGTTTATTCCTGAAGGGCAAACGATCGATCCGTCGGTTTCGGTGCCAATGCCGATTACACAAAGATTGGCCGAAACAGCAGCTCCCGTTCCGGAGCTTGACCCACATGGACTACGATCGATACAAAACGGGTTGCGCACCTGACCACCTCTACCACTCCAGCCACTCGACGAATGTGTGGAACGAAAATTTGCCCATTCGCTTAGGTTGGTTTTACCCAAAAGAACCGCTCCTGCTTGGCGCAACTTGCGAACTATAATTGCGTCATCGGGAGCCGGCGCACCAACTAAAGCCAGCGAACCTGCAGTGGTTTGCATCCGGTCGCCGGTATCGATGTTGTCTTTAATCAAAACAGGAATTCCATGCAAAGGCCCACGAACTTTTCCTGATTTGCGTTCTTCATCCATCTTTTTGGCAATGTCAATTGCTTCAGGATTGATCTCGATTACCGACCGCAATTCCGGTCCCTTCACGTTGATTTGTTCAATCCGGTCCAAATATTTCTGTGTAATTTCTACGGAAGTTAATTTTCCAGAATGCATTCCATCCTGAAGTTCTGTAACAGTCACTTCATTCAATTCAAATACGGAATAATCTTCAGGAGTTGAAGTTTGAACCGTTGGTTGAACACAAGAACTTAACGGAGCAAGAGCAAGTGTTCCTCCTCCCAATGCTGCGGTTTTAAAGAAGTTTCGGCGTTTCATAGACTCAGGTAAAATTGAAACATCAAGGTAAGAAAAAGCTTCAAGAATTCAATAAGTGCAAAAAAAAATCAGGGCTTCACTTTAGAGTGAAACCCAGATTCATATTTCTTTGCATTTACACGAAAATAAACAGACTATTTACAAAGGATATTCAGGATTGGTAACTTCGCCGATAAACAGAATTGCCCCAGTAGTTTTCTCGGTAATGGCAAACAGGAATGGACGATTCACCGTGAAATATTTACGAAGATCTGGTTCTCCGGCACTCGTTGTAAACATTCCAACAGCCGTTACCGCAGCAGCCTCGGTTCCATTTTCATTTACGTCGATATAGGTTTTATGAATTACGTACCCAATGTATAAATCCTT
>JBBQXI010000331.1:0-4990 GCA_038209805.1 Bacteroidales bacterium
CTCTCAGATAAGTGATGGGTTGCATGAGCTAAAGGTTAGAACCTACACATCTACGAATTCAGGAAGTATTGCTGATAAAGTACAGGCCGAAGGTTATTTGTATGAGTTTACGTGGCCTGTATTTGTTAATAAGGGAGCGAAAGATCAAATGAAATTTACAAATCTCCAGTCTGTTGCGAATGGTATAAAACTCTCCTGGTTTAAATACGATTATGCCGATTTTCAGAGGTATACAGTTAGTAAATCTTCGATTATTCCTAATCAATCCAAAGAATTAGTCAACTCGGAAAATCCTTACATAACTTCGGTGGTTGACAATAATTATGTTGAAGGCGACTTTGTAACCTATAGTTTATATACTTACATGGACGGATTTGCAATGGATTCCAGATCCTATGTCGAAGAGATCAAAAAACCAAAAGTAACAATCAACTCCGACCAAACCGTTGGTGTAAACTTGAGCCCATCAAAGTATTCACAAAACTTAAAATCGTATTACCTGAAAACTTCGGTTCCTACGTTTGGATATCCTGAAGATAAAGAAATTGACGACCTGAATCAGACATCGGCTACATTTAGCGAAAAGATTGGCTTTGGAGGAAATTATGGAATGCAGCTTCGATATATCCCCAAAGGGTATGATGGGTACAATACGTTTGAAGTAAAAGGCGGATTTACTGAATTTGCACTCGGAGATTCTATTCCGGCATTTCATCGTGGATTTTTGATTTCGGATAAAAACTCGATACTAATCTACAATAATGGCAAATTCTCGAAATACAATTATGCCACTCAACAAAGTTCTGGATCTTTGGCGATTACACCAATCGAAAGCGTTTACCAAAGGTATATTGTCGGATCGGCCAGTGGAAAATTATTTGGGTATTTTGAAGGTCAGCTGTTTGTTATTCGTAATTCGGAAGATTTGTCGCTTGTAAAAAAGCTGAATGTAGAAGCTTATGATGGGTTCAATTTTCGGGTGCGAAATATCTCCTTGTCTGACGAGGGAGGGATTGCCATGATTGATAACTCAAATACTTTGCGGATTTTTAATGCCAGTTCGGGTCAGAAAATACTTGAAAAGATATATGAGACTCCATTTTTTATTCAGGATGGAGTACTTTCTCCTGATGGGAAAATTATATGCTTAAAACTTGGTAATTATACTGAAGGCACAAGTACAATTGCCCTATATCGGATTGAATCCAATGAACTTGTTTCGGTTGGCGGATTTGTAAAATCAGGGGTTGATTACGAGTCAACTTTTACTTTTTCTCCTGTTGATGGAAAGCTAATTTACTTTAATTATCAGGGGTCATATAATTATAAAGTCGATATTATAAATCCACAAACGCTTGCTGTTGAAAATTCGGTAACGATTCCCGGGTTCTTTATTCCTATAGCCTACGATTACGAGAACAATCGTGTAATTGCACAATATCAGTTTTTTCCGACAGAAAAGTATTCATATATGGTTGAAGTTAAAACCGGCAAACAAACGAAAGTGGTTCAATTTGTTGGACGCGAGCAGTTGATATTTTCGAACGGAGCTGTGTATTCCGGAAATGGACGATCAATCAAAATCGATGATTACATTATTCAGTAATCAAACAACCCCAAGAATTTTTACTATGAAAAAGATATTACTCACTATACTTATCCTGAATTCCTTTTTGCTAAGCGCTCAGGAACAGGAATCCAAGTTTCGATTTGGAATTTCCGGCGGTTTTGCAACATTTAATCAAGGCGTCCCGAAATCCATAAATCAGGATGCGATCGATCAGTTGCCTTTCGAGGCAAAAATCATCGACGAGTTTGAACCAAACTTTAATTTTGGTGGTTACGCTCAATATCAAATATTTCACCGTTTTTGGGTAGGGCCTGAATATCGTTATTATTATACCGGATCGCGTCTGGGGCAAAAAGATTATTCCGGAGTTTATTCGTTCGATCAGTATTTACATTCTCATACCGTTGGTTTAAAGATGGGATATGTGGTTGCTGAAATTGATCGGTTTAGCTTCCAGTTTCAGGTAAATTCAGGAGTGGGATTTACCAAATGGATGATGGATTCGAAATTGACGATTAGTGAAAATACTGAAAGCCAGATTGATAAACTTAGGGGATTTAGTTGGTATGCTTTGCCTTCCTTTGTAGTGAATTGTAAAATATTTCAGGGTTTATCATTGGTTGGTTCAGCAGGTTATTCGCTTGATTTGGTTAAAAAATATAAATACGAAGCAAACAGCGACATTAAAATCGTAAAAAATCCTGATTGGAGCGGACTTCGATTAACTTTAGGACTTGAATACGAATTATAGCATATGAAAATTGCACACATCATTCCGGGTTCTGGCGGTAGTTTTTACTGCGGAAACTGTCTGCGCGACAGCAAATACATCCGGGCGCTGAAAGATTTGGGGCATCAGGTAATTAAAGTGCCTTTGTATCTGCCCATTTTTGACGATGCCCACGATTTGGATGAAGTACCGGTTTTTTACGGGGCTGTGAATCTTTATCTCAAACAGCAATTCCCCATTTTTCGGCACATGCCTGCGTTTGTCGAACATGCGCTTGATTCGAAAGGTGTACTTGAAATGGCAGCTCGAAAAGCAGGATCAACCCGGGCTAAGGGATTGGAAGGAATGACTATTTCGATGTTGCTGGGTGAAGAAGGTGGACAGAAGGAGGAACTGGAGCGATTAGTCGATTGGCTGGCCGATGAGGCGAAGCCCGATGTCGTTCACTTGTCGAATGCTTTACTTTTGGGCTTGGCACACCGGATTAAACAGCGAATGAATATTCCGGTGATCTGCTCGCTTCAGGACGAAGATGTTTGGGTGGATGCCATGGACGATCATTTCAGAAAAGAAGTTTGGGACCTGATGAGCGAACGCGGCCGGGATGTGGATGTATTTATTCCTGTCAGCAATTATTTTGCGACTGAAATTCACAAGCGAATGGTTATTCCCGAAAGCAAAATGCAGACGGTTTATTTGGGGGTTGATACTGCCGACTATTTTCCGAAACCGATTGCCGAAAAGGAACCCGTGATTGGCTACCTCTCGCGAATGTGTGAAGAAAACGGACTAGCAGTTTTGGTTGATGCCTATATTTTACTCCGGAAAGATTCGGAATATTCAACGGTGAAGCTTAAAATAACCGGTGGAAAGACTGGCGATGATTTGCATTTCATCAAAGAACAAAAGCATAAAATCTCGAAAGCCGGATTGGATAGTGATGTGTTTTGGGTAGATGAATTTGAAGGCGATGAGCGGCAAAAGTTCTTCGATTCAGTTCGACTGATTTCAGTACCGGTGCTAAATGGCGAAGCTTTTGGACTGTACCAATTGGAAGCCATCGCCTCAGGGATACCTATGATTCAGCCTGCATTGGGCGCTTTCCCTGAAGTAATCAACCGAAGTGGCGGTGGAGCGATTTATTCTGAAAATAGTCCTGAGCATTTAGCCGAAGCTCTGGCCTTGCTAATTTTGAATGACGAAAAAATTCAGGAATTAAGCGCTACCGGAATTGCCGGTGTAAAAGCTCATTTCGATATTCACGTTCAGACCAAAAAGATGGTGGCGGTGTATGAAAGTGTTTTGAAATTCTGAAAAGATTTTCTGCCACAAAGGCACCAAGTCACGATGGAAATGATTTTAAGCTTTGGGTCTTCGGGTCTTTGTGGCTAATTTTTAGTCTTAAACAAATAAAATATATGCTTTTAAAACTTGAAAAAATAACCAAATCCTATTCCAAAGATCGAACAATACTTGATCAGCTTGATCTGGAAATTAAAGCCGGAGAACGTATTGCCATTGTTGGTCCATCGGGCTCAGGCAAGACCACCATGCTAAATTTGATCGGAACTCTAGATCGACCTGATTCTGGCAAAATGTTCTTCGAGAATCAGGATTTGTCGGTATTTTCCGATAAGCAACTGGCCGCATTCCGCAATGAAAAAATCGGATTTGTTTTCCAAATGCATCATTTGTTACCTCAGCTTACTTTGCTTGAAAATATACTTTTACCAACATTGACGGAAAAGAAGCTTCAGGGAAAGGAAACGTTGGAACGTGCTCAGAAGTTGATCTCCAGAATGGGACTGGCTGAAGTTGCACACCAAAAACCTTCGGAACTGTCGGGTGGCGAATGTCAGCGGACTGCGGTTGCTAGAGCATTAATTAATCGTCCCGTATTGATTTTGGCCGATGAACCAACAGGCGCACTCGATCAAAAGTCGGCTTTCAACCTGACTGATTTGCTCTGCGAATTGAATCAGGAAGAAGGAGTGACCTTAATTGTGGTGACCCATTCAATGGACGTAGCCAGCAAAATGGATCGGATTTACAGGCTCGAAAACGGCAAACTAGTGGAATCTTGAATCTCAAATGCTGAATAGGAGCAAAGCGGCCATTTATTTAAGACTCAAGATTCTAATCTTCTAATCTTCAAAACATGCGTTACATCTCCATACTTCGAGGAATCAATGTGGGCGGGAAACGGAAAATCCTGATGAAAGACTTGAAAAGTCTCTTCGAGAGACTGGAATTTTCGAAGGTAGAAACTTATATCCAAAGCGGTAATGTGATTTTTGAGTCAGACAAAAATGGTTCAAATGCAGATCTGGAAGAAAATATACACCATTCGATTTTTGAAACCTTTGGTTTTGATGTGCCGGTAATTGTTCGATTAGGCGAAGAATGGTTTGAATCGATTGCCAACAATTCATTCTGGAAAGGAAATGATGCTGACATTGACCGATTGCATATCACTTTTCTGAAGCATTTGCCTGTTTCGGAAAAAACTTGAAAAAATAAAGACGATGGCTTTTCCTCCTGATCAATTTGAAATTATCGGGAAAGATGTTTTTGTCTTCTGTTCCGCGGGTTACAGCGATTCAAAGCTGACCAATCAGTTTTTCGAAAGCAAACTTGGAGTTCAGGCCACCACCAGAAACTGGAAAACGGTAATGAAATTACATGAAATG
>JBBQXI010000332.1:0-4989 GCA_038209805.1 Bacteroidales bacterium
GTAAATACTGCGGTATCGTCAATCGACAAGAAATCACATCAGGTGAAAACCGCAAACAGCCAAACTGGTGAGCAGAAAACGTTTGAATACACCAAATTAATTTTAGCGCAAGGTGGTCGGCCAATAAAACCAACCATTTCCGGAGCTGATCAGGATCATGTTTTCACCTTGTGGACTCTGGAAGACATGGATAAGATTTCGAACTATCTGGAAAACAAGAAACCTAAAAATGCTGTGGTTGTGGGCGGTGGATTTATCGGTCTCGAAATGGTAGAAGCTCTCGTCAAAAGAGGTCTGAAAGTAAATGTGGTGGAAATGATGCCTCATGTAATGGGCATTATGGAAGCTGAAACTGCCGGGTTTATTGAAACCGAGATGCTTTCGTACGGTGTTGGAATTCATACAAGCGCCGGTGTGACCGAAATCGGTTCACGCTCGGTGAAACTCGATAATGGGAAAATACTCGATGCGGATATGGTTTTGCTTTCGATTGGAGTTCGTCCTACGCTTCAACTCGCAAAAGATGCAGGTCTCGAAATTGGTGAAGCTGGCGGTTTACTTGTCAACTCAAAATTGCAAACTTCCGATCCTGATATTTTTGCTGCGGGCGATATGGTTGAAATCGAACATCGTGTTAGCGGTAAAAAAGTACGTATTCCGTTGGCCGGACCAGCAAACCGTCAGGGACGAATTGCCGCCGAAAATGCGCTGGGCGGAAATCATCCGTACAAAGGTGCAATCGGAACTTCGGTGGTTCGCGTTTTCGAAGCTGTTGCCGGAATAACAGGCTTCTCTCTGAAACAGGCTCGTGCTGCCGGATTGGATGCCGATTCAGTTGTGGTTCATAAAGAACATCATACTTCGTATTATCCGGGTGCTGAAACAGTAACCACAATGTTGATTTATGATTGTAAAACTGGAATTATTCTCGGTGGGCAAACAGCAGGTTACAAAGGCGCCGACAAACGTCTGGATGTGATTGCAACGGCAACTGCAGCAAAATTAACCATCAGCGATTTGGCTGATATTGACTTCGCCTACTCGCCACCAATCGGAACAGCAAACGATGCAATCAACATGGCTGCCTATACTGCCGAAAACCGAATTTCAGGATTCAGTCCATCTGTAACTGTTTCTGAACTTGACTCATTCATTGAAGGTAAAAACCCTGTATTTGTTGATGTTCGAGATGTCTTCGCTTTCGAGAAAAGTCATGTGAAAGGAGCTATTCATATTCCACTTGAATTATTGTCTGAACAAATCAATACTATTCCTGAAGGTCATTCGGTAATTGTTTACGACGAAACCGGTAAAAAAGGACATCAGGCACTTCGGACTTTGTTGGGTACTGGATTTACGAATGTCACCAACATTTCAGGCGGACACACTTCGCTGCAACGACAAGCTCGTACTGTTGGATTTAAAAACCTCGAAATAAATCTTCTTCCTGTTGAAGTGAAATCATTGGAAGCAGAAACATCGAAAACTGAAGAAAAGGTAGCCGAAAAGGCCAAAGATGAAAATTCGCTACTTATTGTTGATGTGCGTACTCCCGAAGAATTTGAAGACGGTGCCTATCCTGATGCCATTAACATTCCGCTTGACGAAATTATGGATCGATTGGACGAACTGGGAAATAACGCCGCTCGCGAAATTGTGGTGTATTGTGCTTCAGGAGCCCGATCTGCCTATGCACAGCGAATGCTGAGTCAAACGGGCTACTCCAACGTGAAAAATGGTGGTGGAATTGCTGCCATGATGGCCAATAGAAACACAAAACCTTCAGCAACGGCATCCTCAAACGAACCAATTGTGGTTGATGTTCGCACACCGCAAGAATTTGCAGGGGGTGCATATCCGGGAGCAATCAATATTCCGTTGGACGAATTGCAGATGCGAATCATCGAATTAGGAAATAAAACAAGAGAAATAACACTTTACTGCGCTTCAGGAGCACGCTCGGCATACGGACAAAAAGGCTTGCTGCAAATGGGTTTCACCAATGTTAAAAACGGCGGCGGAATTATGCAAATGATGAGACAGAAATAATCGCACTAATAAATCTAAACCTATGCAAAACGTTTTTTCTTATGCCGATTTCAGTCAAAAAATGGAGGGGCACAATCGTGTTGCCCTTTTGATTCACAATCCTGAAAACGAATTTTCAAGATGTGCATTCAGGAGTATCACCGAAGCCTTGCACTTAAGCCAGACTATTTCGGTTTTTGTAGCTGATGTGAGCCAGGTTCGCGATATTCATTCGGTTTACCGGATTGAAAGTGAACCATCGTTGTTGCTTTTTGTGAAAGGAGAACTCGTTAATGTGGTGGAAGGTTGCCACGAAAGCGACTACTTCAAAGCTATGATGAATCACGATTCGCCAGAAGGAAAATCAGGGAAAAATGCATAAATGCAAGGTTTACTATTGGAAGTACTGACCCAAATCAAAGAAAATAACAATATAAATAAACAACTATGTTTGAAGCAATTAAAAAACTTTTAGGTGTAAAAACAATCGATTATACCCAGTTAGTGAAAGATGGGGCAATTATTTTAGATGTTCGCACCAAAGGCGAATATGGATCTGGTCACATCAGGGGATCAGTCAATATTCCGGTTGAGCAACTACACAAAAATATAAACAAGTTAAAAGACAAAAAACGCCCTATCATTACTTGCTGTGAATCTGGAATGAGAAGCGCTTCGGCAAAGGGAATTTTGACTTCAAATGGTTTTACTAATGTCCACAATGGTGGCCGGTGGATGAGTCTGAACAACAAATTGTGATAATACAATGAAAAAAGTATTAATTCTTGGTGGCGGTTTTGCCGGAGTACAAACTGCTATTGAATTGCAAAAAAGCAAGCAATTTGAAGTTACCCTGGTTTCCGATCGGGATTATTTGTACATCTACCCCATTTCAATCTGGGTTCCGGTGCGCAATGCCGAGTTTAACGATGTGAAAGTACCACTGGCCCATATCCGGAGAAAATATCCGTTCATGTTGGTCATTGATAAGGTTAAAGAAATTCATTCTGCCGATCATCAGGTGGTTTGCCAAAGTCAGACACTGAAATATGATTATTTGGTAGTCGCCTTTGGCGCCGATAAAATGAAGCACAAAGGAATTGAAAACACCTTGTCGATCTGCGGTAAGCCTGAAGTTTCACTGGCCATTCGCGATGGAATTGACGCATTAGTTCAGAAAGGTAGCGGCAAAATTGCTGTTGGCTTTGGGGGAAATCCGAAAGATAAATCGGCAGTTCGCGGAGGTCCGGGATTTGAATTGATGTTTAACATTCACAATCTCCTGAAAAAGAAAAAACTTAGGCAAAATTTCGAGTTGACATTTTTTGCCCCGATGGAAGAACCGGGCGCTAGAATGGGTAAAGGCGCGTTGCCCATGCTCAATAAATTGTTCGACAGGTACCAAGTTGGTAAACGTTTTGGTAAAAAGATTACCTCATTTGAATCCGGATCGGTTGTCTTTGAAGACGAATCGAAGCTCGAAGCCGACCTTATTCTATTTATTCCGGCATCGGCTGGGCACAGCGTATTACAAGCCAGTGATTTGCCGTTAACAGAGGCTGGATTTATCCAGATTGATAATTTCTGTCAGGTTCGAGGAATACCAGATGCGTATGCCATTGGTGATATAGCCGCCATTGAAGGTCCGGAATGGATTGCCAAACAAGGACACATTGCTGAATTGATGGGTCGAAATGCTGCTCATAACATCATCGAATCGGAAAAAGGAACGACCAACAAAAAAGGCTATCAGGAGCATCTGAATATCCTGTGTGTGATGGATACCGGCGATGGAGCGGCGTTTGTTTTCAGAAACAGCCAGAAATCGTTTTTAATCCCGATGCCAATTGTTGGGCACTGGATGAAAAAAGGTTGGGGAACATATTCGAAATTAACCAAGGTAGGCAAATTTCCACGTTTGCCCGGAATGTAAAACTTCAGAATAATAAAATGAGAAAAGCATTAAAGATATTGGTAAGTAACAGGATGATAATCCTGACGATATTGGGAGTCTCATTGTTTCTGGGCATTTCTCAATTTCATATTTCGTTGTGGTATATTTTATTCTACGGCGTTTTTCTGGGAGTCATTTTCGGTAAAGTATTTTGCCGGTGGGTTTGCCCCATGGGTTTAATCATGGAAATGATGATGAGTATGGGTGGTGAAGACAGCAAAATCAAGCAGATGTACCAGTACCATAAAATCGGTTGTCCGATTGCATGGATTTCCGGACTCCTCAACAAATATTCAATTTTCAGGATTAAACTGAATGAAGATACCTGCAAGAATTGCGGAATTTGCGACAAAAAATGTTACATCGTAGCCATGGAACCAGCGAAATACAGCCTGTACAAACCCGCGATGACAAAACCCGGAAGCAGTTACACTTGCTCCAAATGCTTGCAGTGTGTGGCATCTTGTCCAAATGGAAGTTTAACTTATAAAGTCTAATATCTCTAATATGAAAGCAAACTTTGATTCACTCATAAACGATACGAAACCGGTTATCATCGACTTTCATGCACTGTGGTGTGGACCATGCAAAGTACAGTCGCCCATTTTAAAAGAGGTTGCAAATGAACTTGGCGAACGGGTACGTGTTATAAAGATTGATGTAGATCAAAATCAGGACATTGCGGCACGTTACCAAATTCAGAGCGTCCCAACTCTCATGATTTTCAAAAACGGTGAGATCAAATACAAACAACCCGGAGTCCATACCAAACAACAATTAATGAATGTATTGACAACTATTTTTTAATCACTAAAAAAAACAAAAATGAAAAAGAACATGGGTACCATTGACAAAGTGATCAGGATACTGGTTGCAGTTGTATTTGCAGTTTTATTCTTCACCAATGTAATAACCGGCACTTTAGGAATTATCCTTCTGGTTCTGGCCGTAGTGTTTGTGTTAACAAGCCTGATCAGTTTTTGCCCCTTGTATTTGCCTTTAGGTAT
>JBBQXI010000333.1:0-4935 GCA_038209805.1 Bacteroidales bacterium
ATTGTTTGCGCTCAAGTTCTGACCACCAAAGAGAATTTCAGTGATCGTGTTCATTATTTGAACATGAAAAACTGCATTTCGACGCTGATTGAAAACAAGGTTATTCCGATTGTGAACGAGAACGATACCATTTCTGTTACCGAACTTATGTTTACTGACAATGACGAACTTTCAGGATTGATTGCTTCTATGGAAGATTCGGAAGCTTTGATTTTACTGAGCAACATTGACGGAATTTACGATGGTTCGCCCGAATTACCTGAATCGAAAGTGATTCGCGAGATTACTTCAAAAAGTAAGCCGCTGAACGAGGCCATTTCAACCAGCAAATCGAGTTTCGGTCGTGGAGGAATGTTGACCAAATATCACATTGCAAAAAAAGTGGCAAAAGGTGGCATTAATGTTCACATTGGCAACGGGATGAAAGAGAATACACTCCTGAAGATTATGAATCCGATGGAAGATTTTGTTCATACTTCATTCTTGTCTGAGCTAAAGAAGTCATCGAATGTAAAAAAATGGATTTCATATTCAGAAAGCTTTGCCAAAGGTGAATTAGTTGTAAATCAAGGTGCAAGCAATGCGCTCCTTTCAAGCCAGGCCACCAGTCTGTTGCCAATTGGAGTCATTTCAATTGAAGGCACATTTGAAAAAGGCGATTTGGTGAAAATTAAAGATGAAGATGGAAAGCTAATCGGAATTGGAAAATCGGAGTACAATTCGGAGAAAGCAGAAAAATTCAAAGGCAATAAAAATAAAAAAGCAGTGATCCATTATGACTATTTGTACATCATGGAATAATTAAAATATCGACTCGGGATTTGTGTACTGATACCCTTTTCATAGACCCCTTAATTAATGCCACAATGGCAAACGATTCCTGAGTTATATTCCCCCTTCCTCCCCTAGGAAGGGGGATATTTTTTACATCTGGGGACGATTTTAATGAAACGAAAAACTCACTCCACTCCACATAGTCGGACTTCTGAGTATCAAAGATGCGATGAGGTGAGTCAGTAATAGAAAACTAAAGATGAAAGTAAAAGAACAACTCACTCTGGTTTTAAAAGCCAGTCGAAAACTGAACTTAGTTTCAGTAGAGAAAATAAATCAGGTTTTACTTGATGTGGCCGAAGCTGCAATTGTAAACACCGCATTCATTCTGCAAGAAAATGCAAAAGATCTGAGTCGAATGGATCCAACAGATCCGAAGTACGACCGATTGATGTTAACTGCTGATCGAATCAAAGGAATCGCATCCGACATCAGCAATGTAGCCTCACTCCCATCTCCTCTTGGTCGTATTTTGAGCCAAACCAGCCGACCAAACGGACTTCAAATAACAAAAATAAGTGTGCCTTTTGGTGTAATCGGTATCATTTTCGAAGCACGTCCAAACGTAACTTTCGATGTATTTTCGTTATGCCTGAAATCGGGAAATGCTTGCGTTCTAAAGGGAGGAAGCGATGCCAATGATTCGAATGTGGCCATTGTAAAAATTATTCAGAAAGTTCTGCGGAAACACAATTTGGACGAAAATATTCTCGCATTACTTCCAATCGACCGTGAATCAACAACCGAACTTTTGCATGCTCACGGATTAGTCGACCTAATTATTCCGCGTGGTTCGCAAAGCCTGATCAATTTTGTACGCGAAAACTCATCAATTCCGGTAATTGAGACTGGCGCCGGAATCTGCCATACTTATTTTGACGAATCGGGTGATGTTTCTAAGGGTAAAGAGATTGTATACAATGCAAAAACGCGTCGTCCGAGCGTTTGTAATGCACTCGATTGCCTGATTGTTCATAAAAACCGATTGAATGATTTGCCTTCATTAACAGAGCTTCTTCCACAAAGTCATGTTGTGATTTATGCCGATAAAAAAGCGTATCAGGCACTTGATGGTAAATATCCATCGGAACTTCTTGAACATGCCACAGAAGAATCGTTTGGAACAGAATTTTTGGATTACAAAATGGCCATCAAAACTGTCGCTGACTTTGACGAAGCATTGGATCACATTGCAACATTTAGCTCAAAACATTCAGAAGCAATAGTTTCTGAAGATCAGGACGCATTGGAGATATTCCGAAAATCGGTAGATGCAGCAGCCGTTTATTGCAATGTTTCAACAGCATTTACTGATGGCGCTCAGTTTGGATTGGGTGCTGAGATAGGCATTTCAACTCAAAAACTCCATGCCCGTGGACCAATGGCACTTGAAGAGCTGACCAGCTACAAATGGATCGTCGACGGGGACGGACAGATCAGACCAAAATAATCAAGGAAAAAGGGATAAGGCAAAAGTAAAAAATAGCTATATCTTTATACAGCAAATCATTTCAGAACAACACGCTGAATGACAATAAATTCAGACAAAAATCAACAAATAATGAGACATTTCACATCAGTCCATGACATCGACAATTTGGACGAAGCCTTAAAACTTGCGTTTGAACTTAAAAAATCACCATACAAATATCAGGATCTGGGTAAAAACAAAACGCTTTTGCTCGTTTTTTTCAACTCAAGTCTTCGCACGCGTCTAAGCACACAAAAAGCCGGATTAAATCTGGGAATGAACGTGATTGTTTTCGACATTAACGAAGGCGGCTGGAAATTGGAAACTGAACTGGGCGTAATTATGGATGGGGATAAACCCGAACATATTCGTGAAGCCGTACCCGTTATTGGCCGCTACTGCGATATTATCGGAGTACGCTCATTTGCCAAATTCGAAAATAAAGAAGATGATTACGAAGAAAAAATAATTCAGCAATTTGTCGATTATTCAGGAGTTCCGGTTGTAAGTATGGAAGCTGCAACCCGCCATCCACTTCAATCGTTTGCCGACCATTTAACCATAGAAGAATTCAAAACAAAAGAGCGTCCGAAAGTGGTTTTAAGTTGGGCTCCGCATCCACGGGCTTTGCCTCAGGCAGTTCCCAACTCGTTTGTGGAGTGGATTCGCCAGACTGATTACGAATTGGTGGTTACACATCCGGAAGGCTACGAACTTGCGCCTGAATTTATGGGCGACATGAAACCTGAATACGACCAAATGAAAGCTTTTGAAGGCGCCGATTTCATCTATGCCAAAAACTGGGCTGCATATGGTGAATACGGGCAGATCCTGTCGAAAGATCGTTCTTGGACCGTTTCAGAGCGCCAAATGGCCGTGACCAACAATGCCAAATTTATGCATTGTTTACCGGTTCGCCGCAACATGATTGTTACCGACGAAGTAATTGATAGTCCAAATTCAATCGTTATTCAGGAAGCAGAAAACCGATTATATTCGGCTCAGGCTGTTTTGAAATTGATATTAGACGAGTTAAAATAAAAGAAGTTCGGAGTGTCTAAAGTTCGAAGTGCCTAAAGTATTTAAGGCCACATAAACTCAAGGCACTCAAGGCACTTAAAACTTTAGGCACTTATTATGGAAAGATTGACCATTGTAAAAGTTGGTGGAAAAGTAGTAGAAGAAAAAGAATCTCTCGATTTATTGCTGAATCAGTTTGCTCAAATCAGGGGAAAGCGGATACTCGTTCATGGAGGTGGGAGACTGGCAACCACACTTGCCGAAAAATTGGGAATTGAAACTCAGATGGTTGAAGGTAGACGTATTACTGATGAAGCCACTCTTGAGGTCGTTACAATGGTTTATGCCGGATTAGTGAATAAAAATATAGTTGCAGGCTTACAGGCCAGAGGATGTAATTCTATCGGACTTACCGGCGCCGATTTAAATGTTATCCGTGCAAAGAAACGTCCGGTAAAAGACATTGATTATGGTTTTGTCGGAGATATTTTAGGCGTAAATACTTCAGAACTAAGGTTGCTACTGAATGAAGAAGTTGTTCCGGTTATGGCACCTATCACTCATGACTGTCACGGGCAATTACTAAATACAAATGCTGATACCATAGCTGCCGATCTGGCCATCGAATTATCGAATTACTTCACGGTAAATCTTTTTTATTGCTTCGAGAAGAAAGGCGTATTGCTTAATGCAGAAGACGAAAATTCGGTCATCTCTGAATTGAGTTTTGATCGTTTTAAACAGCTTCAGGAAGACGGAGTAATCAAAGAAGGGATGATTCCGAAACTCGATAACGGATTTAATGCCATGCGAAACGGAGTCAGTCAGGTTTTAATCACCAATCCCAATCTCATTTCGATGGCGCGCGGAACCCGATTAAGCCTTAAAGAGAGTTAAAAAAAATAAGATATTAGAATCCGACCCTGTTTAGCGTCGGATTTTTTTTGCTTGAATACGTTTTCCTTATCAAGGAATCGGTTAAATCGCTGAAAAACACATTTGCAATATTTAAGATTTGGTCTGAAAACGAGTCAGTAAAATTCATAACCTTTTCTGCTTATTTTCGTTTATACAATTACAATTCAATCAATAAATTGTTAGGATTTTGAAGGCAAATGGCTTATTGAGGAGTTGATTCCTGTATTTTGGTAATTTGTATTTTCAGGGTATTTTGGAATAAATTTTTAAGCGCAATTTAGTGGCGATTGGTTTTTTAGTGTGGATTGATTGTGTGGATTAGGAGAGCCGTTTCAAGTATTTGCTTGAAACGGCTTCTCCTTTTATACAGAATACAGTCTTTAACTTCCTCGAAAAAAAAATAATCTACCAATCTAATTATCGCCCGGCAAACTATCTGTTTTTGCTCATAAAATTATAGATTTGAAATGCAATTTTAAGTTCACAACTGAATCATTATGAATGATCTATTACACGGGGTTTAGCGCAGCTTGGTAGCGCGCGTCGTTCGGGACGACGAGGTCGTCGGTTCAAATTCGGCTACCCCGACAAAATAAAGTTCAATATAAAAACCTCTCAAATCCAACGATTTGAGAGGTTTTTATATTTTCACCCTGATCGATTATTGAAATCTATCCTGTGATTTTTTCTGA
>JBBQXI010000334.1:0-4902 GCA_038209805.1 Bacteroidales bacterium
CAGTAGGATATTTGATTCGGGGCTCTGCTTCACCAAGAAATCCAAGGCCTAGTTGTTTGTTTAAACCGAAACTATAAATGCGATCGATAAACTCTTTTTCTTTGCCTTCATAGTATTTGCAAATGATTTTTGCAGTACCAATATTCGATGAAAGTTCAAATGTCCTTTTCAAACTAATCAATCCATGGCCAACATGATCGTAATCACTGTCTTTCATCTTCTGCCCTTTATACTCCCAGATACCACGACCGGTATCGACCAGTTCAGAGGTATCGGCATAACCTGCATCCATCGCAGCTATCAGAGACATCAGCTTAAAGGTTGATCCGGGTTCGCTGCAACCAGCATGACCAAAGGCAAAGTTGTAGGTTTCTCCGTAAGTCCCATCTTTTTTGAGACCCATATTGGCAATTGCTTTGATATTCCCGGTCTTCACTTCCATCACAATAGCTGTCCCCCACTCTGCCCGACTGACCTCCATTTGTTTCCCTAAAGCTGTTTGGGCATAATCCTGAAGATTAACATTGATTGTGGTAATCACGTCTTTCCCTTCTTTGGGTTCGACAAGAGGTGTATTAATCCAATTTCCGGAGAAATTACGTTTGAGAGCAAGCCCATTTGTACCAGCCAGATAGTTTTCATCCAAGCCTTCAACGCCAGTAAACCCAACGTTTCCATGTACACCACCAAAAGCTCCTTTATTTAGAACACCTATGGTACGGCTGGCCAGATCGCCGTGAGGCAGAATTCGTCTATTTTCAGTTACAACAATAAGTCCGGAACCGAAATAGCTCCTCGACATGGTTTTCAGCAATTTAAATTCCTGAAATTTATTGTGGTCAATTTCTTCCGGATTAATCAGGAACCATCTATTTTTCTTGTCATAAGCAGCTTTTACACGACTTCTGAAATCGGTTTTATCGACCCCAAAGAAACCCGAAAGCTCATCAACCATCTGTTCCGAATATTTATCGAATACTTGCTGAATCCTTGGCGCCATCATGTCCATACGGATTTCGTAATATGGAACAGAAGTCGATAAAATACTGCCATCGTCGGCACAAATATTTCCTCGTTTAGCCCAAATCTCAGTGGTATTGTTTCTAAGGTCTTTGGCAATCTCCTGCCATTTTTGAGTATCAACATTCTGAATAATTAGAATCCGGCCAATTATAACAAGTCCGAAGATGGCAATCGCAAAATACACGATACCAAATCGTAAGGTTATAGCTTTCCTGATTTCCATTATTTAGTCTCCATTTTTTTCACCTTGATCCGTTTAGGCGGTTCTATCGGCTCTATCAAATCTATTTTCCGTTCAATCACCCTTCTGGTCACTTCCGAAGGACGGTTGATGTACATCAATTCCGTTTCATGAATCACCGATTCTGATTTATATTCTTTAAGCGAATCGCGCACCATTTCCATTTGCCGAATGGTCTTTTCAGTGATATATCGGTTGGTTATTAATCCAATTCCCAACAGGGCAAGAAAAATCACAAAAGGTATTTGTTTGGTTACCTTCTCGCTCGACAACGCGCTACCAACCAAAATACTCTTTAGTCCGGCTGTCGAGATTCGCTTCTTGCTATTTTCTTTTTTCTCTGTCATGCGTTCTTTTCTGCAATTCGCAATTTGGCACTACGAGCCCGTGGATTCCGCTCTAACTCTTCTTCGTTCGGCACAATAACTTTGCGATTTATGGCCACCAAAGGCGACTCAACATTTCCGTAAAAATCTTTCTCCTGTTTACCTGAAAAATCGCCCGATTTGATGAAATTCTTCACCATGCGGTCTTCCAGCGAATGATAAGTGATGACCACGAGGCGACCACCTGGCTTCAATAGTTGTATACTTTGTTCCAGAAATTCGTGCAATACATCCATTTCCTTGTTGGTCTCAATCCGCAAAGCCTGAAAAACTTTTGCCAGATATTTACTTTCCTGGAATTTCGGAACGCATGGAGCGATTGCCTCTTTAAACTGCTCTATAGTTTTAACTGGTTTCGAATCGCGGGCAAAAACCAATTGTTTTGCCAATCGCCCGGCATTATCAATCTCGCCATATTCGCGAAACATTGTTCGGAGCTGATCTTCGTTAAACGTATTTACAATATCGGCGGCACTTTGCGATGAATCGCGGTTCATGCGCATATCCAGATCGCCATCAAAACGAAACGAAAAGCCTCGCTCGGCCACGTCGAAATCATGAGACGAAACGCCCAGATCGGCCAAAATGCCATCAACCTGTTCAACATCGTAATACCGTAAAAAATTCCGGATGTATTTAAAATTGTGCCTGATGAAGAAGAAACGTTCATCATGAATAACATTTGCAGCAGCATCTTCGTCTTGATCGAAAGCAAAAAGTCGACCTGTTTCTAACCGGCTAAAAATTTCGCGCGAATGACCACCGCCACCAAAAGTAACGTCAACATAATCGCCATTCGCCTTAATTTCCAGTCCGTCGACACTTTCGGCCAACAAAACAGGTACATGATATTCTCTTTCCATTAGTCCAATTCTTCGCCACCGAATTTCTGCTCATATGAATCATCACATTCAGTTAAAGATCCGGCATAGCTCTGATATTCATTTGCATCCCAAATCCGCAACCGTTCAAGCTGACCAGTAAAAACCACTTCTTTTGTAATTCCGGCAACTTCAAGAAAATTTGCAGGAATTGTAAACCGACAATTCTCGGGTACCGCAATTATCCGGCATTTCCGTAAAATTCCATCAAGAATCTTGCTGTGTTCCCGATTGTTTAAGTTCAATTTCGATCTGAATTTTAAAATACGTTTCTCCCACTCTTCCATGGTATAAACGTTTAAGCACTTTTCATACCTGTCAATTTCGATGGCCAATTGACCACCGGGAACGTTACCACCCATCTGATTTTTATAATCGGCTGGCAACACTACTCGTCCTTTCTCATCGAAAGTTGCTCGTATTTCTCCCGAAAAAATTAACATTTCAAGCTTTTAAGATTTACATGTAAAAGTAATAAAATTCAAAATACATCAGTCTATTTAAGTCTATTTAAGTCTATTCAAGTCACCATATTTATGACAACAACGCCCCTAAATATGTTCATAACCTGTTTATAAATTCACACGTAAGAACACAAACTATTAATAATCAGCTACTTGCAGTTTATTAACAATTTGAAAATCGGTTAATAATTCGTTTCCATGCCGCGAAAGTAATAATCCAAAGCAACTTCGAAAGTATAAAAAGCCAAATGTTAATAAATTTTTAAGATCGCAGCTTAGAGCGATCAAGCATCAATCTCAACTCAGAAATTAAGTGCAATCCAGAAACTGTTTACATTTATTTTATATTTTCGGCTTCATTTTAACGATCAGCAATGGATTTGGAAAATCAGGAACCGGTTAAACCGATCAACATTAAGGAAATGTTCCTTAAAAAGAATCCGAAGCTTGCAAAAAAGCTTCCGGGATTCGTTTATCGGTACATTAACCGCATCATGCACATTGACGAAATCAATGACCTGTTGGCCAATCATGGCACCGAAAGAGGGATTGAATTTGCACGCAGCATGGTCAAACATTTTAATGTTCACGAAACAATAAATGGCATAGAAAACCTTCCGACTTCCGGGCGGTTCATATTCGCTTCCAACCACCCGCTGGGAGGATTCGATGCACTGCTGATCTTATGCAACATCGATCGATTGATGGGCGAAACTGTAACATTAGTGAATGATGTACTGATGAGCATCCCTCAGCTAACTCCAATTTTTGTCCCGTTAAATAAACATGGCGGCCATAGCAAAGATGTGATCAAACAAATTAATGAAGCATATTCTTCTGACAAACAAATATTGATTTTTCCTTCGGGATTTGCATCGCGACGAATTAAAGGAACAGTTCAGGATTTTGAATGGAAAAAACACTTTATTGCCAAATCAATAGAGTACCAGCGAGATGTCATCCCCATTCATGTAAGTGGCAGAAATTCAGGATTTTTTTATTCACTGGCTAATTTCAGAACATTTTTCAAAATGAAATGGAACCTCGAAATGTTTTACCTCGCCGATGAAACTTTTGGACATAAAAATCAGAAATTCACCATCACTTTCGGCAAACCAATACCCTATACGCACTTCGATAAAAGTAAAAGTTCTGACCAATGGGCCGCTGAAGTCAGGGACATTGTGTACAAATTACCAAATCAGCAGTATAGCCAACATTAATCAGTGGAAAAAATCATTTCTTATAGATTTTTTTTAGTTTTGTAGCTCTAAAAATCAGACAAGAACAGTATGAAGGATATCATTGAACCAGTGTCAAAAAAAGCTCTGTTGGCAGAACTGACACCGGACAAGTTAATGCGAAAAACGAACAAAGCTGATAACGAAATATACATTGTTACTTTTCAGGATTCACCTAACATTATGCGGGAAATTGGACGTGTTAGGGAAATCACGTTTAGAGATGCGGGGGGTGGAACAGGCGAAGATGTTGACATCGACGAATACGATACCTGTAGCGATCCATATAAGCAACTAATTGTTTGGGATCCGCAGGCACTTGAAATAATTGGTGGTTACCGTTACATTTTGTGCAAAGACGTTCCTTTAGACAAAAACGGAGTTGTACAACTTGCAACCACTCACTTATTCAATTTCTCCGATAAATTTATCAAGGAATACCTACCTTATACACTTGAATTGGGCCGATCTTTTGTTCAGCCTCATTACCAATCGAGCAAAGCCGGAGCCAAAGCATTGTTTGCACTCGACAATTTATGGGATGGATTGGGTGCCTTGATTGTGGACCATCCAGAAATCAAGTATTTCTTCGGGAAAGTGACGATGTACACTCACTTTCACACCAAAGCCCGCAACCTGATTATGTATTTCTTCATGAAATACTTC
>JBBQXI010000335.1:0-4883 GCA_038209805.1 Bacteroidales bacterium
CTGCAAATTCAAACTGATCTTCCAGTGAAACCTGCAACTCGGCAAAATTTTGTTCCATCGTTTCAGGAGCATCTTCCACCAGTTGCTCGGGAATATAATCTGCTCGCCGAACCCACTGAATCATTTGTCCATTTTTCAGTACAAGTACCCAATCCATTTGCTCCGGAATATGCAGCGGATCACAAATCAAAACAATGGCCTTCCCCGATTGGTGTAACTCGCCAATCTGCCCGGTCAGTTTTTGTCGCGAAAGAACATCGAGTCCCACGAAAGGCTGATCGAGTACCAGCAAATCAGGATGTTCGAGCAATGCAGCAGCCAATTGGGTACGTTTGCGTTCGCCGTTACTCAACTGCATCAACTTGCTGTTTTTCAGATGAACAATATCCATCAACAGCATTACCCAATCGACATCTGGAGTTGTTTGCTGCAAAAATGATTGTACCGAAGGGGCTTCGTCCATGCCCTGATTTTCGTATCGTTGGCCATAATAACTCGATCCGAGGCGGGAGATTGTCATGAAATTATCTTGCTGCTCCACCATTTGGCATACCGAACCTTCAGGAAACAGAATCTCACCTGAAGAAGGAATAAACTTTTGCGCAATCAACCTTCCCAACGTCGTTTTTCCACAACCCGATGAGCCGACAATAGCCATGGAATGACCTTCAGGCAAAGCAAACGAAATATCTTTCAGGATCGTTTTGTCGTCAGCTTTAAAAGAAACATGTTTAAATTCAATTGAACTCATCTAAAAATTTAAGATTGGAATTGCTGCTAAAAAAACTGATCCGATGATGCGAAATCATCGGATCAGTAATATATCCGTTAGAACATTGGATCCCAAGGAGGAAGCATTTCCGGTTTCTGACCGTAGATTTCAAGAACTTTGGCTGTCAAATATTTCTTATTCACCACAAACCTGAACATGTATTCGTTAAACCATGCATCGGTAAATGTGAGATAGCCTTTCTCTCCGGCTGTTGGGCCCCAACTGTTTTCGAACTGCCATTTAACAGGCTTTTGCTGATTATCAACATCCACCGCAATCAAGGCCATACCGTGGCTCGAGCCGCTTTCACCGGTTTCGATTCGCTGCGCTTTGTTCATGCCGAATTTCACGCCGTAAACCGATTCATAATCGAAATTATCAACATCAAGAATCCCAACATCGCGGCGCAGTTGTTTGCCCACATCGCACGATGCATATAAAGCTTCATTATTTTTGATCGAAGCGATGCAAAATTCTTTGATCACATCGTTCGGTAGATTAATGTAGTGCCAGTTGTTACCTTCTTCGGTATTGCGATAATTCTCCACTTCGTAATGTTTCCAGAACGGACGCGATGGGTCATTCATAATCATCACGTAATCGTCGAGTTTAGTATCGCCAAAAACCTCGGCCATAAAACTTTGCGGAGTATATGTTTTTGTGTCTGCAATCTTTTTGTCCTTGTCTTTGTACCGCCATTGAAATTCGGTTGGCGGTTCACCCAAATTGAGCGCCAACATCCGGTAAATTTCCGACAGCATCTCTGTTTTACGTGAGGCCAACTTCTTAGGATCAGCTTTGGTATTTTTCAGGTCGCGGATTTCAATCGCATCTTCGCGCAATTTGGTATTGATGAACTTGGTCAACAGCGATGTATTTTCGCTCGAATTTGTTTCGCCCATAGCTTCCTTAGGAACCATTCCATATTTTTTGGACAGATTCACAAAGTTAATCCACTGCCCACCATCATCAACCGGTGAACGCAGATACCATTTAACTTTCTGATCATCAATCGGCAAATTTGCTGTATTTTCCATATTATTCAGGAAGAGATTGGCCTTTTCAAGCAAATCGTAGAAATACAGGTAAGTTTCAGAAAACTCGAATTCAGCCACATTGAACCGTTTCATCGCCATCGGACGAAAAAGGTTTAACGAAGAAAACATCCAACAGCGTCCTGAACTTTTCTGATCAGTAATCCCTGAAACATCAACCCGGTAGGTAAACAACTGATCGGTTGTTCCCACATTTCCGCGATTCCATGCCAGTTTGGTGATGTCGTTTGACGACAGCGCATTTTGCATCGCCTTGGTGTAGGCATCCTTTTTAAATCCTGACCTGATTTTGTCCATTTCAGGTTTAGAAATTTCCTGCGCCAACAGGCTTCCTGTGGCAAGAATTCCAATAAATAATAAAATCCCCCTCATATGAATTGACCTTTAAATTTTTGAACACGATAAAAATAACCAATAATCTTTTTGGGAAAAGCTTTTTACAAAAAAGTTGAAGGAAGGTTAAACAATTGCATCAGACAGAAAATACGGACAAGAATATCCTTTGTTTAATTCTGTTATATTTGAAGCGGATTACGTGGTACATCCTGAAAATTCAGAAAGTACCCCAAAACAATAACGATTATGGCAATAGATATTCAAAAAATACGCGAAGATTTCCCGATTCTGGATCAAAAAATATACAATCGCCCGCTGGTTTATTTCGATAACGCAGCAACGACCCAGCGGCCTCAACAGGTTATCGATGCATTGACCAGAACTTATACCGAATACTACGGAAACATTCACCGTGGAGCACATTTTATGGCCGACAAAGCTACTGCGGCATACGAAGAAACCCGCGAAAAGGTGAAAAGCCTGATCAATGCCGAAAGCCGCGAACAAATTATTTTCACCAAAGGAACTACTGAAAGCATTAATTTGGCAGCTTTTTCGTTTGGCGAAGCATTTATTCAGGAAGGTGATGAAATTATCGTTTCGGAAATGGAACACCATTCGAATATTGTTCCGTGGCAACTGATGGCTGGCCGAAAAGGTGCAAAAATTGTGATGCTCCCGATGGATGATGGCGGACGTTTGTTAATTGAAAAACTCGACGAATTAATCACGCCAAAAACCAAATTGATCGCTGTCGCACACGTTTCGAATGTACTGGGAACAATTAATCCGGTAGCAAAGATTGCCCAAATAGCACACTCAAAATACGTCCGTATTTTTGTGGATGGCGCGCAGGCAGCGCCTCATCTGCGAATCGACGTTCAGGATTTGGATGTTGACTTTTATGCTTTTTCAGCGCACAAAATGTATGGTCCAAATGGAGTTGGGGTGTTGTATGGCAAAAAGGAATTGCTCGAACAAATGCCTCCCTACCAGGGCGGAGGTGAAATGATTTCGGAAGTAAAATTTTCAGGAACAACCTACAACGAATTACCTTATAAATTTGAGGCAGGAACGCCCAACATCAGCGGGGTGATTGCTTTTGGGACAGCTATTGATTACCTTCAAAATGTTGGAATTGAAAATTCTGCTGAATATGAAACCGAATTATTGAATTATGCCACGTCTCAATTAATTCAAATCCCCGGATTGCGAATTTACGGCACACAGCCTGAAAAATCGGGAGTGATTTCATTCAATGTGGAAGGAGTTCACTTTTTCGATTTGGGAACCATGCTCGATAAGTTTGGAATTGCCGTCCGTACTGGTCATCACTGTGCCGACCCGCTGATGGCTCATTTCAATATGCAGGGAACGGTTCGCGCTTCGTTTGCTGTTTACAATACCAAAGAAGAGATTGATGTATTTGTTGAAGCCTTGAAAAAGGTAATTGCCATGTTTTAATTTACAAGCTCAATTTTCATCGTTGGGTTTAAATCCAATACGTTTGCGAGGTATCTGGTCTTCTTGTTTGGAGATCAGTTCATCGAGATAGCTGAAAACAATCTCAATGTTCTTGTCCTGATTTTGAAGTTTTTTCTTAATCTCTTCTATTTCCAGTTTAATACTCAAGGTATCAGTCAACATTTGGCGGATCCGGGTGAAAATTCGCATAATCTGGATGTTAACACTAATCGCTCTATCGCTATTCAGAATTCCGGATAACATTGCAACTCCTTGTTCTGTAAAAGCATATGGGAAACTTCGGGTACCGCCCCAACTTGATGTTCCAAATTGGAATTTCAAGATTTCAAATTCGTCAGATTTGAGTTGAAACATAAAATCTTCAGGAAATCGTTTAATGTTTCTTTTGACAGCTTTGTTTAAATTGCCAGTAGAAACACCATATAATTCGGCAAGGTCTTTATCAAGAATTACTTTTACTTCCCTGATTAAGAATATTTTATTGCTTATTATTTCATCGGGTATTAATACTACTCTATTTTATGTTGCCATCTTTAATTTATTGAACTGGTAGATTAATTTATAGTATGAAGATCACAAATAGCGACCTTCATACAATAAATTTACAGATAATCCAGATTAATAATTCTCAGCTTCAATTTCGAAATAAGCCTGTGGATGATCGCAGACAGGGCATTTTAATGGTGGAGTGGTTGATTCGTGCAGGAATCCGCAAACACGGCATTTCCAAACTACTTTGCCTTCGCGTTTAAAAACCTTACCTTCTTCGAGGTTTTCGTACAATTTCCGATAACGCTTTTCATGGGCTTGCTCAACCTTGGCAATCGACCGGAAAAGCAATGCAATCCGTTTGAATCCTTCTTCGTCTGCAATCCTTGCAAATTCAGGATATAATTCAGTCCATTCTTCGTTTTCACCTTCGGCTGCAGCTTTCAGATTTTCGAGTGTTGTACCAATTTTTCCGGCGGGATAAGTAGCCGTGATTTCAACTGGACGACCTTCAAGATGCTTAAAAAACTGTTTGGCATGCGAACGTTCGTTCAATGCGGTTTCTTCGAATAATGCAGCAATTTGCTCCAATCCCTCTTTCATTGCTACCTTAGCAAAATAATCGTAACGGTTGCGGGCCTGCGATTCTCCGGCAAAGGCTTTTAGCAGATTTTTTTCGGTTTGTGATCCAGCTAATGTTTCCATGGATAATAATTTTATTGATGTTTATTTTTTACTTAACTATC
>JBBQXI010000336.1:0-4849 GCA_038209805.1 Bacteroidales bacterium
GCTTTATCGGGACGCCATGCCGGAAGTACGGCAACTTCGAACCCTGAAGCCTTAATTTGTTGATGATATTGTAGATTGTCAATCGGATCGTCAGTAGTACAAATCGTATGTACATTAGCCATCCGGATGATGTTGCGGCAACTATAAGCCGGAGTTTTTAATTTTTCGTTGCAGGCATCGAAAATCTGACGGGCATTTTTCGGGCTTAAAACTTCGTTGATTCCAAAGAATTTCTTCAGCTCAAGGTGGGTCCAGTGAAACAATGGATTCCGCAACGTTTGAGGAACTGTTTCGGCCCACTTTTCGAATTTCTCCCAATCGGAAGCATCGCCGGTACAATACTTTTCGTCTACGCCATTGGTGCGCATTCCGCGCCATTTGTAATGGTCGCCAGCCAGCCATATTTCGGTAACGGATTTGAACATCCGGTCGTCAGCAATATCTTTTGGATTGATGTGACAGTGATAGTCGAAAATTGGCATTTTAGCTGCATGTTCATGGTATAATTTCTGTGCAGTCTCGGTTTGCAACAGAAAATTCTCGTCCATAAATGGTTTCATATCGATTTGATTTACTATTTATTAATTGACTATTTACTATTTTACTGTTCCTTTTTCAGAATTGGATTTTGTTGAATTAAGTTTTTTCTTCATTGTTGTAATAGAACTGACAATTATTTTGAATAATTCCTGATTTTCTCTGATCAAATCATCTAGTAAATTTGGTTTTACCAAGCCCGATTCGACGATTAGTTCCAACCAATAAAGTGTCTCATCAAGTTCTTCTTAACCATTTTCAATTTGTTCAGGAAATCCTTATCTGATTTCCCAAGACAAGCAGCCCGATAATTTGCGCCGGGAGATGTTCCTGAACGGATAATCTGATTACCAAGAGTTTTACCAGTTACATTGTTGGGTAAGCTTTCTGTAAGCTTAATTATCCTCAACGCAAAAACCTTTAATCTTTTCCTTAAATCATCTGCATTCATTTTCCAATGGTAAATTGTAAATGAAAAAATAGTAAATTATAAATTGAAAAGTCTCTTCAAATGCCTGTCGTAAATATTCTCTTCGACACACAATCCAACCACTTCTGAATGTTTTTTCAGAAGGTCGGTGTAAGTCGTACCCATTTCAGAAGCAACTTTGTAACCCACATGAATCAGTTGGCGAAGATTTGGATTATAATCAGGATGACCCGGAATATGACGCAAAGTATTGGCGAATTTTTCGCTCGACCAACCAGCAACTTCATCAGCTGATGGAAGTTTCGAATCATCAATATCAATGACATCGGCATACGGAGCACACAATTCGTCTTTACGACCAAGAGCAATGGTGTAAATCGATTTGGCAGCTTCCAGAGCTTCGCCACCGGCAAGAGCCAGTCCGATTATTTCTTCGAGCCAGGTAGTACCGGCTGTTTTTACATGAATACCTTTATTGTATTTTTTAATGATACCAGCCATGATCGGATAAATCGTGAACTTATCGCTTCCGGAGTGAACACTCAACTTCAATTCTTCAGGAAGTCCGAATTCTTTCACCGCATAATCAATGACCAGCACATCTTCTTCAAACTCTTTGGCAAATTGCTCAACGTTTCCGGTATAATCTACTCCTTTATTAAAGCGGCCAGTAAATTTTGGAGCAATAGTTTGTGCCGGAACACCTTTATCGGCCAACATTTTCAGAATAAAAAACAAATCGACCGGAGTTTGTGGATTTTCAACTTCATCCATCGAAACTTCAGTAATGAAATTGCCTTTTCCTTTTGACAATTCTAAAAAATTATAGATTTCGCTGGCCTGTTGGGTTGCGGCTAAAAATTTATGTGCTATTTTTTCAATCAATTCTTCTGAAACTTCAATCGCATGGTCAATTCCGGGAATATTCAGTTTTCCAACATATTTTGAACATGAATCAACAAACGCTTTCACTTCGGCTTCCGGGCTTTCTTTCCCGATAAAGGATGCAACATCAAGAGTGAAAAAATCGGCAGTTTCAACAAACGGAGCTACCGTACCCATATTAATATGGTCGGCATCTACAAAGTATTTTCCGGAGAAACCCAAAGCGGCAACTGCTGCATCAGCTTCTTTTCGGACGTCAGCCGGATGAGAATGTACGTATATGTGTTCGCGGTTTGACTTGTTCCAAACCGGACTAATGTCCAAACCTGCCAGATTGGCTTTTACAATTCCACGAAGCTGAGCAACTCCCTGATGTGAGAAGCGGTCACCAATTCCTAAACTATACTTTCCGAGTTTCATATACTATTAATTTACTGACATATAAATAAAACAATCAAAATTCCGTGTACGGACACGAAAGTATAGACAAAATCTTTAATCTGCAACGATGACAAACTAAAAATCGTTAAAAATGTTATAAAATACTTTTTCCGTGTTCGCACACGACATCAAAGAAAAAATACATAGCTTTGTTCCTGCTCAATAAATTTCATCATTAAAATTGGATCATTATCAAAGCAATTAATCATACCCGAATAAAGGATATTGCACAAAAGGCAAACGTTTCAATCGGAACAGTTGATCGTGTGATTCACAATCGCGGCGAAGTATCCAAAGCGACCCGTGATAAAATTCAGTCGATTATTGAAGAGATGGAGTATCAGCCTAATTTAATGGCAAGCGCACTGGCTTCAAAGAAGACATTTTCATTTGCATTGCTCGTACCTGAACCTATCTCAGCCGAATCGTATTGGAACAAACCTTTGATTGGTGTCAGAAAAGCCTTTCAGGAAATTCATCAATATGGTGTAAATATATCTATACATCTTTTCAAACAATCTGATCCACTAACATTTAATAATGAAGCAAAGATTATTCTTGAAAGTAATCATGAAGGCGTTGTGCTGGCTCCATTCTTTTTCAGAGAATCAAGAGAGTTTATTGATGAATTGATGAAGCGAAACATTCCATATGTATTTATTGATTCAAACATCAAGGAATGTGACAAGCTAAGTTATATAGGTCAGGATTCATTTCAATCGGGTACATTGGCTGCCAAATTGCTCGATTATTCGGTTCCTGCTGAAGCATCAATCCTGATTCTGCATTATGCCAAACAATTGGATAATATGAACCATTTGGTGCAGCGCGAAAAAGGGTTTTACGAATATTTCAGTAAAAACAAACCCGAATCCGGAAGAAATCTGATTACACAGGAAATTGCAGATCCAACATCCGAAGAATCACAAAACATAATCGAAACGCTGTTACAATCTAACCCGCAAATTCAAGGTATTTTTGTAACCAACTCGCAGGTATATTATCTGGCAAGCATTCTTGAAAAGTTGAATTTGACTGGCATTCGGGTTATAGGTCACGATTTAATTCATGAAAACATCAGTTTCCTAAAGAAAGGATTTATCGATTTTCTGATTTGTCAGCGACCGGAAGAACAAGGATATAATGCGATTAGAACGCTTTTCGAACATCTGGTTTTGAAAAAAGAGGTGAAAAACGAAAAATATACTTCCATTGATATTATTACCAAAGAAAATCTGGATTATTATAAATAATTAAATGATAAGAAAATGAATGCAATCAGTTTTAACGATCTTAGTGGTAAAGTGTGTGTAATCACCGGTGGCGCTGGCGTAATTGGCGCTGCAATGGTAAAAGCAATGGCCTCGGTAGGCGTAAAAATTGCAATTGCCGACATCAATAAAGAAGTTGCTGAAAGAGTAGCAGCAGAAATCTCAAAAGAATTCAATGCTGAAGTAATTGGTGTTGAAGCCAATGTTTTGGACAAAGAATCGTTAATCAAAGCGAAACAAATCATCAACGAGAAATTAGGCGACATTGACATGCTGATTAATGGCGCCGGAGGAAATCATCCAACTGCAACGACCAAAGTTGAGCAAATGGACGAAAACAGCCTCGATCATCTGGAAGACACGTTCTATGGTTTGTCAATGGACGGTTTCGATAAAGTATTTGCATTAAATTTCAAAGGAACATTGCTTCCATCGATGGTATTTACAACCGATATGTTGAAGAATAAAAAAGGTGTAGTTTTGAACGTCTCGTCGATGAACTCGTACAAACCGTTGACTAAAATACCTGCTTACTCAGCGGCCAAAGCATCAATCAACAATTTCACTGAATGGCTTTCCGTTCATTTGGCAAAAGTTGGAATTCGTGTGAATGCTATTGCTCCCGGATTTTTCATTACCGACCAAAACCGTTTTTTGGTTCTCGATAAAGAAACCGGCAATTTCTCGGCTCGCGGACAGAAAATCGTAAACAACACGCCAATGGGTAAATTTGGTGAACCTGAAGATCTTCAAGGAACTACTTTATTCCTTCTATCTGATGTTTCGTCGTTCGTAACCGGAATCGTTATCCCTGTTGACGGCGGATATAGCGCGTTTGGTGGAGTCTAGCGAGTTGCACGTTTCGGGTTGATTTTAGAAACACGTATCCCGTAACTCGTAACGTTTTTACTGTTATGTGCAATTGATTACTTTTTCAAATAAGTATTGACTAATTTCAAAAAATATAAAATGAATATCCGTAATTACACCTAATGAATGATTTCTTTTCGTATCTTTGATTTCATAAAACAACGGCAATGAATCTACTGAACTTCAATGAAATATATCCTAACGAAGAAAGCTGCAAGCTTAAATTCAAGGAGATGCGAGACAAGCAAGGTGTCATATGTTCGCATTGTGGATGCAAGGAACATTATTGGAAGGCAGACAAGTGGGCATATGAATGTAAAAAATGCAGTTTTCGCACCACCCTGCGGAGCGGAACAGTTATGCATGGCTCAAAATTGCCTTTCCGATATTGGTTTATCGCCATGCACCTATTGAC
>JBBQXI010000337.1:0-4839 GCA_038209805.1 Bacteroidales bacterium
GGATACGATCCTGAATCAACATCTCAGGGTGATTCTAATAAGTTTGGACAGAACATGACATTCTTCGCATACCCAAGAGCCAGAACCTGGACTATGGGAGTAAACGTAACATTTTAATTAACCTTAATATGAAAACCACCATGAAAAAGATATTCGTATACTTATCACTGGGCCTTTTGGTATTGACATCATGTAACGATTTCCTGGACGAAAGTCCAAAATCAGCTATTACAGATGTTGATTATTACAAAACAGAAGCCCAGGCCACGGCTAACATAAACTATTTATATCGTAATGGAGCTCCAAGACGCATATCCTATGCCTCCAGTGCTTACATCGGACCTAAAGCTTCTATAACCGGAATGCTGACTGGCTATTTCAGTAATAGTTACGAAGGACAGGAAGTTGTTTGCAAGTATTCTCGTCTGCTGACTCGTCAGGATCACACGAATGAAATATCTGATACTTCAGATGATATCTGGGATAATTGTTACAGCGCTATTAACGTTGCAAACAATGCCATTGCAAGCATTCCAAAAATAAGTATGGAATCAGCCGTCGCCAATAAGTTGACTGCAGAAGCTAAGTTTTTCAGGGCGTTCAACTATTTTTATTTGGTAAAAACATTTGGCGACGTGCCATTGTTGCTCGAACCTACAACATTAGAGAATCTGTATCCCGAAAGAGCGGCTTCAGCTAGTGTTTATGAACAAATCGAGTCTGATTTGAAAGAAGCAATCGCTGTTTTGCCAGCTGCAACATTTTCAGCCAATGGACACCGTATTACAAAGTATGTTGCTGCAATGACTCTGGCCGATGTATACTTTCATAAAGGAGACTATGCCAATGCAAAGACCTATGCTAAAATAGTAGTAGAATCATCGCATTCATTGACTCCAAATACCAATTTATCAAACAATAGTGCTTACAATAAATTGCGTTCGACTGATGACTTGAATGAAGTTATCTATTGTCAGGAATATGATGCAGGTATCAGCGATGGCAGTTGGTGGCCAACCTATGCATTTTCATCGGCAGCAACAGGTGTTTTTGGAACATACTCTATTTTCGAAAGAGTATACGGTCCAATTGACCAATTCTTGAATGTTTATGCAAGTACTGATCTTCGTATACAGCCTAACCAGTTTTTTCATTGGAATTACACAAATCCAAATACAGGTAAGACCTGGACAGCTCCAGCTGGTCAGGCCGGTTGTTGGTACTATTATGACGAAGATGCTTTGTTGACTACTGGCAAAGCAACTAAAGATTGGAATTTCTATCGTTTGTCAGAAGCTTATCTGGATTATGCTGAAGCAATTGCTCAAACAGATGGAGTTACCGACGAAGCTGCTGGCTATTTGGCACAGATTCAGTTACGTGCCAACACCGTAGGTGAAACGGAAGCGCAAATCAAGGCTCGTTTATTGTCTTTATCAAAACAAGACTTTATCGAAGCTTGTTGGACCGAAAGAATCCGCGAATTCCCATTAGAATTCAAAATCTGGGACGATTGCGTCCGGACAATGAAATTCCCGGTTATTTCAACTACAGAAAAAGGCAAAGTTTCGTATGTCGGTTTGATCGGGGCACAAAATGCAGCAGGCGCTACTTTCAAAGCAACTGACTTAGTATTTCCGATTTCATTAAGCGAATTACAACGTAATCCGAAATTGACACAGAATGCAGGATATGCAAGTAAATAAGAAGTAACTTACAAAAAGGCTGTCCAAAATTAATGGGACAGCCTTTTTAATTTGTTGACTGTAGAAAGTGTAAAAGTTTAGACTTCGTCTGACTGTATGGATATTTTTGTTCCAGCCAGACAAAGAGTTTTCCAAGGGTACTCTTCTGATCGGGTTACCCGATTAGAAGAGTACTTTTTTTTAACCAAAAGGGAATGCAACTAAGATAAACCCATTCCATTAAACGAGCATAAAAAGGATTAATCTCCCGTTAATATTTTGATTTGAAAATTTAAGATGCACCAACAAAACCAAATGATTTTTTGTAGAAATATTCGCTTTGAGAATTGCGGAAAACAACTAACATGAATGCAAATCCCGATAGTAAAAGTTAATTACCTTCCGTAAAATAATGATGTGCCAGTAGATAAAATTCTTAGATTGTGATTTACTTGAAAAATATTGATGTTTGAATTGTTAAGTAACATCAACTAAATTGAAAACGATGAAACAAGCCAGAGAAAGTCTTTTCTCACCAAGGGACTACAAAATGGTGATTCCCTTTTGACAACTGAAAAATAAAATATAAACAAATGAAAATCATTCCATCATTTCGTAACTTACTTTTTGGATCTGTGCTTTTATGTCTGGCAAATGGACTTTCAGCCCAACAACAACCAGTCGATTACGTCAATCCTTACATTGGGAATATCAGTCATTTGCTGGTGCCAACTTTTCCAACCATTCACCTTCCGAATAGCTTTTTGCGCGTTTATCCCGAACGGGGCGATTTTACCGGCAATTTGCTGCATGGTTTGCCTTTGGTGGTGACCAGTCACCGCGGAAGCTCGGCCTTTAACCTGAGTCCGTTTCAGGGCAATGAAAATGATTTGAAACCAGTTATTTCGTATAGTTACGATCAGGAAAAACTGACTCCATATTCGTATTCAGTCTACCTCGATGAGCAGCAAACTAAAGTTCAGTTTGGACTTTCTCACCAGTCGGCCATGTACGAATTAAACTTTTCACAAAACCGGGCGGCTTACCTTATCCTGAACTCACAAAACGGTTCGTTGAAGTGGAACGGGGATGCGATTTCCGGATTTCAAACAATTGATGGAAATACACGTGTTTACATATACATGAAGCCCGAACAAACACCGGAAAGTATTTCTGTTTTGAAAGAAAATGGCTTGGTAACCGAGAAAGAAGCTTCAGGTAAAAATGCTTGTGTTGTCCTGAAATTTAGTCAAGAAACAAAAACTGTTCGTTTACGCTACGGCATTTCCTTCATCGATACCGATCAGGCACGTAAAAATTTGAACCGCGAGATTCAGAATTACGATTTAAAATCACTTCAGGCAAACGGACGAAAGATATGGAACGAATCGCTTGGAAAAATTGAGGTGACAGGTGGCTCTGATATTGAGAAAACTATTTTCTACACCTCGTTTTACCGTACATTCGAACGCCCTGTCTGCATTTCGGAAGATGGCCGGTATTACAGCGCTTTCGATGGAACCGTTCACAACGACAACGGAACACCTTTTTTTACCGACGACTGGATTTGGGATTCGTACCGGGCACATCATCCGTTGCGTGTGCTGGTTGATCCGAAGAAAGAAGAACAGATATTGCATTCGTTTGTAGAAATGGCCGGACAGATGAAACACAATTGGTGGCCAACTTTTCCGGAAATTACAGGCGACAGCCGCCGAATGAACTCCAATCACGGTATAGCTTCGGTGATTGATGCCTACCGGAAAGGCCTGCGCGGATTTGATCTGGAGAAAGCCTATATGGCCTGCAAAGGTGCAATTACTGAAAAAACATTGGCGCCTTGGTCGGGAATGCCTGCCGGAGAGCTTGACCAGTTTTATAAAGAGCACGGTTATATCCCTGCGCTGCAAGAAGGTGAAAAAGAAACTATTCCAGAAGTCAATTCATTCGAAAAACGCCAGCCAGTTGCTGTAACATTGGGTACAGCTTACGATGAATGGTGCCTTGGCCAACTGGCCGGAGAACTGGGCAAAAAAGATGATGCCGCTTATTTCGGAAAGGCTTCCTTCAATTATCGCAATTTGTTTAATAAGGAAACTAAATTTTTCCATCCTAAAGACAAATACGGAAAGTTTATAGAGCCTTTTGATTATCGATTTTCAGGAGGGATTGGCGCTCGCGATTCTTACGGTGAAAACAATGGCTGGACCTATCGTTGGGATGTTCAGCACAATATTCCTGATTTAATTGATTTGATGGGGGGAAAATCAGAATTTGCAGATAATCTCGATGCTTTATTTTCTACTCCGATGGGACGAGGGAAAAGAGAATTTTATACTCAGTTACCCGATCAAACCGGAAATGTAGGGCAATTTACAATGGCTAACGAACCATCGTTGCATATTCCCTATCTATACAATTATGCCGGGCAGCCATGGAAAACACAGAAAATAATCCGGATGCTTCTTCACGAATGGTTCCGCAACGATTTGATGGGTGTTCCGGGCGATGAAGATGGTGGCGGGATGACCTCATTTGTGGTATTTTCGTACATGGGATTTTATCCGGTGACTCCCGGCATGCCGGTTTACAACATTGGAAGTCCGATATTCAAAAATGTCAAAATTCATCTGGACAATGGAAAAATTTTCGAGATCGAAGCTAACAATACTTCGGCTGACAATAAATACATCCAGTCGGCAACTCTAAACGGAACGAGCTGGGACAAGCCGTGGTTTAGTCATAAGGATCTTGCAAATGGAGGTAAACTGGTAGTTGAAATGGGGCCAGAAGCCAATCGCAGTTGGGGAAGTTCATCGAATAATGCCCCTCCTTCGGAAACAGGAAGCAATTAAAATACATCTATATTCGCATAACCATCATTGAAATTCACATTCGTTTAATATTTATAAACCAACTTAAAATGAAAACCTTATTGCTGAGCTTTCTGCTCTTTATCTCATTACGTTCTGTTTCTCAGGAATCATCGCCTGTCGATTACGTCAATCCACTGATGGGTTCCGATTCTAACTATTCGTTGTCGAACGGGAATACTTATCCTGCCATTGCATTGCCTTGGGGAATGAATTTTTGGACTCCGCAAACCGCAAAAATGGGTGACGGATGGGTTTATGCCTACGATGCAACCCACATT
>JBBQXI010000338.1:0-4832 GCA_038209805.1 Bacteroidales bacterium
ATCGGCATGATTTTCGGCTCGCTCAACAGCATTCCGGGTTTTTCTCGTCTGATTGCATTCACCGCATCCTCAATTTGCCCTAGAGTGCAAGGGGTGGTGGCAACTGAGAATATCGCTTCTTCACCAGAATGCCGATTGTGGCTAACCGTTTCAATGTTTATTTCCTGTTTGCCTATGGCGGTTGCTATAAAACCTGTTGTGCCCGGAACATTTCCCGTATGGAAAGTAATCAGGTAAGGAAATACAAACTGCCGTGCATCGGCGAGACTTCGTTCCTGCGTTGCCGGAATGTTGTGTATTTTATCTCCATAACGCGCAATGAAAACAATGTCAGAAACAATCGACATAGCTGTTTCTGTTGAGCCTGCTCCTTTGCCGACTAAAAAATGAACACCTGAATATTTATTGTTGATGCGAACCGCATTCGTAGCGCCACTCACGTCAGACAAGAAGTTGCTGTTTTTTACCATCATTGGTCTTACTGTGGCATAGATTTCGCCATTCATCTTTTTGGCGTAACAAATCAGCTTGATTTTGGCATCAATTTCACTGGCAAAATCAATGTCTTCTTTGGTAATATCTTCAATTCCTGAAATAGAAAGCTCTTCTTTCGATACCTCAATTCCAAAAGCCAGTTTTATCAGCAGAATTAACTTATGTCCGGCATCTCCACCATTAATGTCTAGTGCCGGATCGGCTTCTGCATAACCACAATCCTGTGCTAGCTTCAGGGCTTCGCTGAATTCCAGTTTTTCATTCTGCATTTGTGTCAGAATGTAATTGCTGGTACCATTCATAATTCCCGAAACCGAGAGCACTTTGTCGCCTGTGAAACTTTCCTGAATGGTTTTGATGATCGGTATTGCACCGCAAACGGCCGCTTCAAATCCAATTTTCACATTTCGGACTTCTGCAGTTTCAAAGATTGTTTTTCCCCTTTCGGCCAAAAGCGATTTGTTGGCGGTAACCAGATGCTTTCCTGAATTGAGAATATCAAGACACAGATTGAAAACAAAGTCGCTCTTTCCACCAATGGTTTCAACGACCAAATCGATCTCGTTGGATGAAATGATCTCTTGTATATATTGATTGGCTTCTGTTCCTGTAAGGTTTTTCCCGCCACCACAAAACAAATCAAGTGGAATATTAAACCGTTCAGCAGCTTGCACTGGACCAAGCTCAACTATTTTCTTGAGAACGATCTTTGTTCCGGCTCTCAGCGAAAGGTCATTGTTTATTTCTGATATAATTTGGGCGACGCCACCGCCTACGGTTCCGCAGCCGAATATGGCAATGTTTAAAGTTTCCATTTTAGGCGAATTTAAATTTTTCGTAATGTATAAATTTTTGGATGGGGAAGGGTCTCGTGCTTCAAAAAAAAGGAATAATCATGATGTATAGCCGGATTTGGTTTGTATTTTTTAATATTGCTAAACTTTCTCCTGAAAATTGTGTTCATAAATTCTGAAAATCGAAACAATTCAGAAAAAGACAATTTCATCTTTTTATTAGTAATCCGAATAAAAATGTCTGTTTTATTTTCAGTTTAAAAAATAATGTTCATATTTGCATCAAATTATTCAGAAATGACACGTTTTGCTAACATTTCCCTTCTAGGTCTCATTCTCGGTATTCTCCTAATTTGGATGCGCGATTGAGGATGGTATGGGTAAAACTATAACGAGCTTTTTAAAGGCCATTCTCAAATTAGGGGATGGCCTTTTTTCTTTAAGTCCAATTAAATATAGTATAATGAATATTCAAGAAAATAGATATTTAAACGCAAATAATTCGTCTCAGGCCCCCTCTCTTTTGCTGGAGAGGGGAAGCCTCCGGATCTATGGATGTCTGGAGTGAGTAGAGATAAATAATATTGAAAAAACGCATTAAAAAATAAATAGTTATGAGTGATAGATTGTACATTTTCGACACCACTTTACGCGACGGCGAGCAAGTCCCGGGGTGTCAGTTGAACACCGTTGAGAAAATTGAGGTTGCACGAGCTTTGGAGGAATTGGGCGTTGATGTGATAGAAGCCGGTTTCCCGATTTCGAGCCCGGGCGATTTTAATTCAGTAGTAGAAATATCAAAAGCGGTTACCTGGCCAACTATTTGTGCCCTAACCCGCGCAGTCGAAAAAGACATTGATGTTGCTGCCGAAGCCCTAAAATTCGCAAAAAAAGGACGTATCCACACTGGTATCGGAACTTCGTTTTATCACATACATCACAAGCTGAATTCCAATCAGGATGAAATTATTGAACGTGCTATTGCTGCCGTAAAATATGCCAAGCGCTACGTTGAAGATGTTGAATTTTATGCCGAAGATGCCGGTCGTACTGAAAATGAATATCTGGCGCGTGTGGTTGAAGCTGTTATCAAAGCTGGTGCAACGGTAGTGAATATTCCGGATACAACCGGTTATACCATGCCGCACGAATTTGGTGCAAAAATCAAATACCTGATCGATAATGTGCCAAATGTTCACAAAGCTATTTTGTCGACACACTGTCACAACGATTTGGGAATGGCAACGGCCAATACTATCGCCGGAATCATGAACGGAGCTCGTCAGGCTGAGGTAACTATTAACGGAATTGGCGAACGTGCAGGGAATACTTCGTTGGAAGAAGTGGTAATGATTTTGAAAAGCCGATATGCTATTTTGAACATCGATACCAACATCAATACCAAAAATATTTACAAAACCAGTCGCATGGTTTCTAACATGATGAATATGCCTGTTCAGCCGAATAAGGCTATTGTGGGTCGCAATGCTTTTGCACATTCCTCTGGAATTCATCAGGATGGTGTGTTGAAGAACCGCGAGAACTATGAGATTATGGATCCGGCCGATGTTGGTATCAACGAATCGAGCATCGTTTTAACTGCTCGCAGTGGACGTGCCGCGTTGAGACATCGTCTTGAAATAATGGGTTTCGAATTGGACAAAGAGAAACTGGACGAAGTTTATGAGCAATTCCTGAAATTAGCTGATAAGAAAAAAGATATTAAAGATGATGATGTGGCTGCTCTTTTAGGTGATGTGAGTCAGAAAGAGCGTCGTATTAAGCTCGACTTCCTGCAGGTAGTAACCGGGAAAGGACTAGTGCCGATTGCAAATGTAAGATTGGATATTGCTGGGGAGATCCTTGATGCAACAGCTTCAGGAAACGGTCCGGTTGATGCGGCGTTAAAAGCAGTTAAGAAAATTATTCACCGCAAGGTGGTTCTCGAAGAATTCCTGATTCAGGCGATTACCCATGGTAGCGACGATCTAGGTAAGGTGCACATGCAGGTAAGGCACGAAGAAGGTAATTACCACGGCTTTGGTGCAAATACCGACATTATTACGGCCTCCGTTGAAGCTTTTCTGGATGCAATTAATAAAATTCCGGGAGGAGTAAAAGCTAAAAAAGAATAGAAAAGAAGACCGAAGTCAGAAGACGGGAGACCGAATAAGCGCAGTTTCCAGTGAAAGAATCGTGTAGCATTGATCCTGTGTGATCAACCGATGTTTACCGAAATAAAGACCGGAACCGCTTAATTGAAGCGATCTATCCTTTGCCGTCTGCTTTAGCTGACGGACATTTTGAAAGACTAATCACACCGTCCGTGTGATAAAGTCGATAAGAGTGGATATTTAATTTCGGTCGCAATAGTGATAACCTTCAAAATGAGGTTATTAAAAATAAAAAATATCAATAATTGCTTCACTATTTACATGTGAGGTTCTTAAATAAAAATAAATAATGGAAGCAAAAACTTTATTCGACAAAATTTGGGATTCGCATGTAGTGAAAGAGGTTGAAGGCGGTCCAAGTGTTTTATACATCGACCAGCATCTGATTCACGAAGTGACCAGCCCGGTTGCATTTCTTGGACTTGAAAAGCGCGGATTAAAAGTGCTTCGTCCGGAGAAAACTGTTGCTACTCCCGACCACAACGTGCCAACCATTAATCAGCATCTGAGTATTAAAGACGAATTGTCGCGCAATCAGGTGGAAATGCTGAAGAAAAATTGTGCCACTCATGGCATCGTTTATCATGGACTTGGAAGTGAGGGCCACGGTGTGGTTCACATCATTGGTCCTGAAATGGGACTTACCCAACCCGGAATGACCATTGTTTGCGGCGACAGTCACACTTCAACTCACGGCGCTTTCGGGGCTATTGCTTTCGGAATCGGAACCAGCGAAGTGGAAATGGTATTTGCCAGTCAGTGTATCATGCAACCCAAGCCGAAGAAAATGCTGATCTCGGTAAACGGTAAACTGAACAAAGGGGTAACAGCCAAAGACATTGCTTTATATGTAATCGCTCAGATTTCAACTTCAGGCGGAACCGGTCATTTTATTGAGTTTGCCGGATCGGCCATTGAAAGTTTGTCGATGGAAGGTCGAATGACACTTTGCAACATGAGCATCGAATGTGGTGCACGTGGTGGTATGATTGCTCCTGACCAAACGACATTCGACTATGTGAAAGGTCGCCAATTTGCTCCGAAAGGCGAAGCCTGGGATAAAGCGCTGGCATACTGGAAAACATTGAAAACCGATGCTGATGCCGTATTTGATTCTGTTTATGAATTTGATACTGCGAACATTGAACCGATGATCACTTTCGGAACCAATCCCGGAATGGGAATCGGTATTTCGAAAAATGTTCCAACCAGCGATGGATTAGTTGGGAGTGATAAGCTGACTTACGAAAAATCGTTAAGGTATATGGGTTACAACCAAGGCGATAAAATGGTCGGCAAGCAAATCGACTATGTTTTTGTAGGGAGTTGTACCAATGGACGAATTGAAGATTTCAGGGTGTTCGCTAAT
>JBBQXI010000339.1:0-4806 GCA_038209805.1 Bacteroidales bacterium
GGTCGGATTGTCATCCGTGCTTCTTTTCCCAGAAATACCATTTTCTCATAAATTAAGGTGTCTTTTTTTAAGTCAACTCGCCTTTCATTCAATGAATAATTTTGATTGATATACACATTGTTAATTCGGAAAACGGTTAAGGCATTTTTCGGAATGCTGTCTTTTAGCGTTAGTTTGAATGACACCGTACGGTTTACAATTGAAGTGTCGGCTTTGAATAGCAAATAGTCGGGATTGAAATAGAAGTACCCGTTATTTTTCAACAATCCATCAATCCTGATTCGCTCATCCTTCAGCAGATCGAGGTTATATTCTTCGCCGGATTTAATCAGCGATTTGTCTTTTTCGGGTAGGATTAATTGGCTTATACTATCATTCGAAATGGCATAAGTCAGCTCTTTTATCACATATGGTTTATGAATGTTACTGGTATAAATGACCTTGGCTGTATGCTTCTTTTCAACGATTTTTGATTCGGTAGAACTTTTGAAAATACCTATATTAAAGAGCTTGGCATCGATTATTGCAGATGTTGCGCCCGACTTAACACTACTCAGTAATACTGGTGGTTCACCAGTCCTTTGCAGCCACTTTTTGAATTTCGATTTGGGATTTTCTCCGGCCATATTATACTTCCACAATTTAGGACGCATACCCAAATAACCTTTATTTGTCAATGGACGAACAGCCGCCTGAACAACAGATTTAACAAATGGCCGATTTATCTTCTCCGTTGATTCCAATTTGATTTCAGCGCCAGTATAAAGCTTTTCTCCCTCCGGTAAATGCCTTGTACCCGTACAAGCTGCCAAAAGCACGGAAATCAATATCAGGAATATGTATATTAAGTGTTTCATAGTAAGGTCAACTCAAAGTCTATTTCATTTAAAAACTATTTAAAATTTGCCCGGAGGGCATTAATGTCAATAGAAAACAATTACGAATAAATTGGTTGTCCGTTAGGACATTAATCGATGACATATTAATTCCCTACGGGAAATCTGTTTTCATGATTATTCTTTCTATTGATATTCATCTCCTACGGAGAATGTTTTTACCGAATATTAAATAATGTATTTTACCTACAATAATTTACAAAACAAACCAATCGCTTACTTTTTCCCTTCAGGTAATTTTACTGGCTTTTCTTTCCTTTTGTATGGTTTAAACAATCTTTTCCAACTGTTGAAATCGCGAACAAACACAATGCCAGCGCCTGTTTCAACCAACTGTCCTTCAATTGCTCCTTCATATTGGTTATGCCTGAATCCTTTCATCCTGAAACTACCATCTTCTGTCAGTTTATACTCCACAGTAACATCGCCTGTAATGTCGCTTGCCGAATTTTGCCTCGCCCGGTCTCCTTCAACATCAACTGAGCCTCCCACCTGAACCGACAACCGCTCATTAAAGAGCTGCTTTTTTATCCCAATTTCTACCTGAGTTCTTCCTTTGGCTTGCCCACTCTGATAATCGTCATACGACTGAATATCAAAATTCAAATCTATTCCGGGTAATACTTTATTGCTTAGTCGATTAATTTGCGATGATAAAAATTTACTCACCGTCGACCGAATGACAGATTCAGTTCCGCCCGTTTCTGTTTGAAATGGATTTTCCTGAATAAACCGGTTTAAAACCAATAAGGCAAAAACCTGCTTGTTCAGAGCCGATGGATCTTCGTTTAATAGGCTCAGTTTCTGGTTCACCGCTCCACCTAAAATTCCTTTATCTTCTGGAGCCAACTGTATTTCGAAACTGATTTCAGGGTTTAAAATTTTACCTCGCAATTTCAGCATAACCAGAAACGGATATCGTTGTTTGTACCCACCTTTATCAATATCACTTAAGCCGGTCATTTGATCGGCAACCAAATCGTAAGGCGAAGCGCGGACTGAATATTTAGCATTGATTGAAATCTCGGCATCCAGCGGATCTCCATTCCAGATGATTGTACTTCCTTCATCAATCTCAAATTTCTTCTTGATAATTGATTCCAATGATACAAGATAACTCCCTTCGCTCAGGTTGTAAACACCAGTAAGACTCATTTTTCCACTTCGGTCCATGGTAAAGCTTAAGGCAGCCTCACCGCGAACAACTAACGAGTCGGTTGAAGCAGGATCGATTAATAAACGAAGTGTGGCCTGTTTGTCTATTTCAATGATGGAAGCCAGTTCAAAACCCATTATGCCTGAATTCTGATTTCCTTTTTTGATCGCACTTGTTAAAATTGGATTGAGTTGAACCCGATCTTCAAATTCAACCACATCTTCACCTTTGTCGGTGGATAGCCGGTCTTCAGGAACAGAAAAGGTGAAGTTTGAACCTTTTTTCATTTTTACCTTTCCATTCACCACCGGAAGTTTCAAAGGCCCGCTTACATTAAGTTTGCTATCGATGACCATCCGACCAAAGAATTCTTTGTTGTTCTTCGAAGTGGTATTGAAAAGTAAAAAATCCTTTGTTGTAGCCTGTAAGTCAAAGCTGAAGTCGGAAAATTGTTTCATCTGAACCGAGCCATTTAGAGTCGCTGCGTTTTGCTTTGGATCTAAAACCGTAAACGAATTAAAATAGATTCCGTCGTTTTTAAATTGAATGGTTTCATGCTTTAATTCAAGCCGGTTATTCAGGAAAGCTGGTTTCAGGAAAGCGTTATTGAAAACAAGTTCTCCTGAAATTGAAGGTGCTCCGGTATTTCCTTCAACCAAAATGCTTCCGGTAACTGTTCCCGCTGCTTCGCTGATTTGATCCATCGAAAAAGCTTCAAGGGTTTTCATCGAAAGTGACTGAATCAAAGTTTTTATACTGATTGAATTTTCGCCACCATTTGGAATGAAATAACCATTTGCTGTCAGATTATTCTCAGTTCCCGATAAATTCAGGTCAATATTAAATTTCTCTGCTGAGGTATTTGCTGCCTTCAAGGTTAAATTACCGATGGAAACTTCATGTACGAACAGGTTACTAATTTTAACGTCAGCGACTAAGCCATATGCATTGTTTACGCGTTTCAGCAGCAGGTTTCCGTCCAGATTTCCTTTCACCAGACTGGTATCTTTTTCAACAATTCGTGAAATGTCGTCGAGCCTGAAGTTTTTGATGGCAATGTTCAAGTCGTCATTGAATTTATCGTTCACCGAGGCAATATTGATCTGGCTTCCGGCATGATCCATGAACAGATGGTGAATTTTAAAACCAGACTTCCCGAATTCAATGAAGTTATCGGCTGCAATGCTCCAAGAGTTATTCATCAGGTAGAATTCTTTCGGATCGAGTATAAGCTTATAGTTTCCATTCGCTTTGGTAATCTGCGACTGGATGAGCAGCTTCTTGTTTTTTCCATTCGTCGACGAGATATTCGCCAACATTTTATTGTCGGCCAGTTTTCCTTCCAGTAAGAAATTATCCAACTTAACCTGTGAGTTCGAAATGGCGCTGCTCGAAATCTGGTAATTCAACGCAGACTGATCTGAACTTACATGGATTGCAAAGTCTTTGATTTCGGTACTTCCGTATACTATTTTGTTTACGGCGGCATCCAGTTTTAAATCGTTTTTCTCGCTATCGAAACTTCCGGTAATAATTCCCGGCTCAAATTCGGTAAGTTGAGGAAAAAGGACTTCAGAAAGTATCGGATGGTTATGCAATTGTATTTCGAAATTAAAATTGGAGGTAGCGCTTTTTGTGACGGTTTGATTTGATCCGGAAACTGGAACGTAGTTGTTGATGAATTTATTAAGCAATACGGGCAATGCCGCGGGAGAAACCGTCCCGGCATACTTAATATCTATAATTGCGCTTGTAACACTGATCTCACTTTTATTGGGTTGATTCACCGAAGCGGTTAAAAACGAATCAAGTTGATATCTTTTACCCTTGTTGATGATCGTAATGTTCGTGATTCCAGCCGTGCCATTCATCTTGTCGGCCGATCCGCCTTTTAAATCGGCTGCAACAACAAAAGCAATCCGTACATCTTCTTTGGTAAGACGAAGCTTTTGAAGGTCGGCTCCCAATACATTTAATTTAATTTTATACCGTTCCTGATTGGGTTTTATGGAGACTAATCCATCCAGATCGAATCTGGCGTTTTCGTCGTTCCCGATTATTTTACCCTCGAATTGTTTCCCGGAAATTGTTCCATCCAACTTCAGATCGTGATACGTGTATTGATTCAACCTAAGTTCCGGGGCATCGGCTTTTATTTTTGCCTGAATCGTATTTATGTCCAATCCTTTCCCATTTATTTCTGCGGTTAAAGATATTGGTCCATAGAGCACCGTATCTTTCAGAAAACGACCAACATCCAACTTGCTCAGTATTATTTTGCTGCTGATGTTTTCATCTGGATCGATTGATGCAACTAAATTAGCAGCTCCAAAACTGCTGGTTATGTTAGCAGTCGATTCAAATGCCTTCAGCATCCCTTTAAAAGCAACCTGCATACTTATATTCTCAGGAATGTCTATACTGTCAGGAAGATATGCACCGGCCAGCAGCACTAAGTCTTTCTTTCCTGAATTCATTTTCAGATTCGGAAAATCGTAAGATGCAGTTTCGTATTCGGGCAGTCCTTTGATGATGAAATCGGTTTCTAACGTGGTATTGTTTCCGGTTTTGATGATCAGATTTTTGCCAGTTAGGTTATTCATTGACCCATTTACATTTCCTGAAGCAGTAGTTACATTCAGTCTATTCTTAAAGAAAGGTTGTGCCGCAAGTTCAGGTCTGAAATAAAGTACATCGGAGTTTCTGAAGCTCGGATTTCTAAGGTCTAAACTTAATGTATTGAATTGCATCGAA
>JBBQXI010000340.1:0-4800 GCA_038209805.1 Bacteroidales bacterium
AACGGCTGGAGTAGAACCGGTATCGTTTGGCCTGAATTCAACATTGGTGAAAGAAGATGGCCAACTCGTTGAAACGATATGGAAATTAAATGGCAAATATGGAAAGGCCATTGAGCAGATCATATTCTGGTTGGACAAAGCGAAAGACTATGCTGAAAATGACTTTCAGAAAAAATACATTGGCCATTTGGTTGAATATTATACGACTGGAGATTTATCAAAATTTGATGAATACAGTATTGATTGGGCATTGGAACAGGCCGGCGATGTTGACTTTGTAAACGGGTTTATCGAAGTTTATGGCGATCCGTTGGGTATCAAAGGCAGTTGGGAGTCGATTGTGAATTACAAGGATCAGGAAGCCACCAAGCGAGCAACAATTTTAAGTGAAAATGCGCAGTGGTTCGAAGATCATTCTCCAGTTTCACCTGAATTTAAGAAGGTGGAAGTGAAAGGGGTAAGTGCAAAAGTGATCAACGTGGCTATTCTTGCAGGAGATTGTTACCCGGCAACGCCTATTGGAATCAATTTACCGAATGCAGAATGGATTCGTGAAGCGCATGGATCGAAATCGGTGACCATTGAAAACATTACACAAGCTTATTTCCTCGATTCGATGGGCAATGGAATGCTCGAAGAATTTGCTGGCTCGGCTGAAGAAATTGAACGGGCCAAACAATACGGCTATCTGGCCGGAAACCTGCACACCGACCTGCACGAATGCTTGGGTCACGGTTCAGGAAAAGTGTTGGAAGGAGTGAATACAGACGTTCTAAAGAACTACTACTCGACCATTGAGGAGACTAGAGCCGACCTTTTTGCCCTGTATTACATCATGGATGAACAACTGATTAAACTGGGTCTGGTACCTTCCATCGAAGCTGCAAAGGCCGAATTTGATGCCTATTTGCGTAACGGACTGCATACCCAATTAACACGCATCGAGCCCGGAAAAGACATTGAAGAATCGCATATGCGCAACCGTCAATTAATTTCCCGATGGGCATTTGAAGCGGGTAAAGCGCAAAATGTGGTTGAATTTATTTGTTCTGAAGGAAAAACTTTTGTCAGGATTAATGATTATCAGGAATTGAGGAGTTTATTTGGACAGTTACTGAAAGAAATTCAGCGTATCAAATCGGAAGGCGATTTTGAAGCTGCCCGTAATTTGGTCGAGAACTTTGGCGTAAAAGTCGACCGGCAATTGCATGAAGAAGTGTTGGCGCGTTTCAAAAAGTTGGATTTGGCACCGTACGCTGGATTTTTAAATCCGGTTTACGAACTCAAAACCTGGCCATGCGGAACACCCAATGATGTGTCGATTCGCTATGACGAAGATTACACATCACAAATGCTTCGGTACAGCAGTGAATATGGCTTTTTGCCTTTGGAGAACTAAAATGGTTCCAGATTTCAAATTTCAAGCCCCGCCACTTGGAACTTGAAATTTGGAACCTGAAATTACAATACAAACCAATCTTTTACGATCGACGAATATTGGTTTTCATTCCGATGTCTGTAGATATTTTCCTTCGGGAAATAGGTGTAATCCGCAGCATATTTTTCGTGGTTCTCAACGATGTCGCGAAGCGCCTGAATGAATACTTCAATTTCGTGATTGTTTGTGGTTGGATGCAAAGACCAACGCACCCAGCCGGGCTTCAGCGATAAATCGCCCTGATTGATTCTGCAGGTAATCTCGTCCGATAATTCGTGACTCACTTCAAGCAAAATATGGCCATAAGTTCCGGCACAGGCGCAGCCTCCGCGCACCTGAATTCCGTGCAAATCGTTCAGCAATTTCACCAGTAAATTGTAATGGATAGCTACCACATAAAAGGAGATAATTCCTAAACGGTCGCGATGAGTACTGTCCATGATTTTTACTTCCGGAATGCTATCGAGTCCTGCGAATGCGATTTCGAGCAATTCATTTTCGCGCTGATGAATGTTCTCGATGCCCATCTTTTCCTTCAGACGGATGCAAAGCGCGGTTCTGATGTTCTGCAAAAAACCCGGAGTTCCGCCATCTTCGCGTACTTCAATGTTGTCGACATATTTATAGTCGCCCCAGGGATTGGTCCAATCTACAGTTCCTCCACCGGGTTGGTCGGGAACTGAATTGTGATACATGGATTGGTCAAAAACCAAAACTCCGGAAGAACCAGGGCCTCCCAGAAATTTGTGGGGCGAGAACATGACGGCGTCGAGTTTTTCCAATGGATCTACAGGATGCATATCGATCTGGTCGTATGGTGCTGAAGCGGCGAAGTCGATGAAAGCCACACCGCCGTTTTCGTGCATAATTTTGGCCATTTCATAATAGGGAGTGCGAATACCAGTAACATTGGAGCAAGCGGTAAACGAGCCAATTTTAAATGGACGATCTTTATATTCTTCCAATTTTTTCCGGAGATTTTCCGGAGATACCTGCATTCTTTTGTCCGGATCAATAATCACCACATCGGCATTGGTTTCGTACCAACTGGTGTGGTTCGAATGGTGTTCCATGTGTGTGATAAAAACGACAGGTCTTTCGCGCTGTGAGAGACACCCTGTATGATTAACCTTTCCACAATATTTAAGTCCCAGCATTCGCTGAAATTTGTTGATTACTGCTGTCATTCCTGAACCTGCGGTAATAATAATATCGTTTGGTCCGGCGTTTACATGTGCTTTTATAATTTGTTGCGACTGATGGTAAGCATGGGTCATCAACGCACCTGTTTCGCTGGTTTCGGAATGTGTATTTCCAACAAAAGGCCCAAACACTTCGGTAATTTGCTTCTCTATTGGTTGATAAAGACGCCCGCTGGCAATCCAATCAGCATAAATTATTTCTTTATCGCCAAATGGAGATTTAAACTGCTGGTCGATGCCAACGATTTCTTTCCGGAACGAATCAAAATACGATTCAAGGTTTGTCATGATTTTCGTGTATTCAAAATGCGTTGCAAAATAAGCTCTTTCCGTCAGATAAAAAGAGAATAATATCAGTTTTTGTCACCTCAAAAATAGTGTATCTGTCAATCTTGGTGACAAAAAGTCATTTTTGAGTCGTGGTATAGTCTTTGAAAAAAGTGCTACACATAAATTAGAATGTTAATCTAAAATCAGATAAAATGCAAAAAGGAAAAATAGGCGTAAGCAGTGACAATTTATTCCCGATTATTAAAAAGTTTTTGTATTCCGATCACGACATCTTCCTTCGTGAAATCGTATCGAATGCAGTAGATGCCACTCAGAAGCTGCGCACTTTGGCTTCAAAAGGAGAGTATTCCGGAGATGTTTCCAATGCGAAAGTTTCTGTAAAAATCGATAAAGATGCGAAAACCATTACCGTATCGGATAACGGTATTGGAATGACTTCCGAGGAAGTAGAAAAATTCATTAACCAGATTGCTTTTTCAGGAGCAGAAGAATTTCTGGATAAGTATAAAGACGATGCAAATGCCATCATTGGTCATTTTGGACTTGGTTTTTATTCATCGTTTATGGTTTCTAATCAGGTCGATATTATTTCCAAATCGTACCGCGATGGGGCAACTGCTATTCGGTGGGAATGCGACGGAAGTCCGGAATATACGCTGGAAGAATCTGAACGGACAGAAGTTGGTACCGATATTGTAATGCACATCAATGCCGATTCGGAAGAGTTTCTGGAAAAAGCGCGGATTAGTGAAATGCTGAACAAATACTGCAAATTTTTACCAATACCGGTAGTTTTCGGTAAAAAAACAACTTGGAAAGATGGCGCTGAAGTAGATACTGACGAGGATAACCAGATTAATGATGTGGCTCCGGCATGGACCAAAAAACCGGTTGACCTGACTGAAGAGGATTACAATAATTTCTATCGCCAGTTATATCCAATGGCCGAAGATCCACTGTTCAACATTCATCTGAACGTGGATTATCCGTTCAATTTGACTGGTATTTTGTATTTCCCGAAACTGAAAAATACAGTAGAAGTTCAGAAAAACAAAATTCAGCTTTATTCAAATCAGGTATTTGTGACCGATTCGGTTGAAGGTATTGTTCCTGAATTTTTAACACTGCTTCATGGTGTGCTCGATTCTCCTGATATTCCGCTGAATGTTTCACGCTCTTACCTGCAAAGCGATTCAAATGTGAAGAAAATCAGCAGTCACATTACTAAAAAAGTGGGTGATCGTTTGGCTCAATTGTTTGCCGAAAAACGTGAAGACTTTGAAGTGAAATGGGACGATTTGCGCCTGTTTATCGAATATGGCATGTTGACCGAAGATAAATTCTATGAAAAAGCGGAGAAATTCTTCCTGTTTAAAAATACCGACAACAAGTATTTTACAATGGAAGAGTACGAAACCTTGATTAAACCGGAACAGACAGATAAGGATAACAGCCTGATTTATTTGTACACCAACAATCCAGAAGAACAGTACTCTTTTGTTCAGGCAGCTAAAAACAAAGGATACGATGTTTTGGTGATGAATAATGTACTTTCGACACCGCTGATTAATAAGCTGGAACAGAAATATACGGACAGACGATTTGTGCGTGTGGATTCGGATGTAGCCGAACACCTGATCGCAAAAGATGAACCAAAGCACGAATTAAGCTGGGAAGAAAAGAACGAGCTGAGTCCGATTTTTAAAGCTGTTTGTCCTGAAAATAAGGATTATGGCTTTGTTGTCGATTTCAAAGACTTGGGCGAAAACAGTTTCCCAATGGTGATTACCCGCAACGAATTTATGCGTCGTATGAAAGATATGAGTGCCATGCAGGGAGGTGGAATGAGTTTTTATGGTGATCTTCCTG
>JBBQXI010000341.1:0-4780 GCA_038209805.1 Bacteroidales bacterium
GGATGATCCCCATTTTCAGAAAGTCCTTAGATGGTTGTTATTTCTTTGTCTCCGACTGAATCGACAAAAGTTATACACGAACGCACTGCAATACCATCCAAATGAATGGTGCAGGCACCGCATTGTGCCATTCCACAGCCAAACTTGGTACCTACCAGATTGAGATGATCCCGGAAGACCCAAAGCATCGGAGTCGAAGGATCAACATCTACCTGATATTCTTTTCTGTTAACTTTCAATTTAAAAATTGCCATAGTATTTCAAATTTAGGATCTTTCAATTTTAGCGAATAAGTCTGAATGTAATGCGATAAGATTTTCTTAGTCAATAGCATAACAATGAAAAAATCCATTTAGTTCACCCATCAGTTATCTTTTGGCACGATCTGCATAAATGCTTGATTCATCATGATTAGTATTGGATTTACAAATTCGAGATAACAAAAGAATAACGTTTGCCAGTTACCTGAATTGTACTTTTATTATCCATGCGAGGAATGCCGAAATAGAGCCTATGAATGATCGACACGACTGAACAAATTATTACATAAATGGTTAAATTAAATCATGATAAAGCTTGAAGACAATCTGGGAAGGCGATTCGAAAAACTCAGGATAAGTTTATTGAATGAGTGTAACTTTTCGTGCGTGTATTGTGTCAGTGAGGATTTCGGAAACATTTCTGTAAAGACAATCCAAAAGCCAACTAGAGACCAACCTCTTGCTCCGGATGAATTTATAAAACTAATTGAGGCCGTGCATCGCTTGACTGGGTTGAAAAGCGTTAGATTGACCGGGGGCGAACCTCTGTTGCATAATAATCTTTTTTATTTGATCAATCACATTCAAAAAATCGGAATTTCTGATATTCGGCTCACTACCAATGGATATTTCCTGAAAGAAAGAGCTTCAAAACTTTTTGAAGCCGGCGTAAAATCAATCAACATTTCGGTAGATGCGATCGATCAGAATATTTTCGGTGAGATTTCGCGGCATCCCAATACCGCTCGGGTTTTTAGGGGAATTGAAGCAGCTGTGAAAGCAGGAATGAATGTGAAATTAAATGCAGTAATCATGCAGGGAAAGAACGATTCTCAAATTATTCCCTTGATGGATTACGCTACTGGGTTGGGCGTTAAAATACGTTTTCTGGAATTGATGAAAATGGGTCACTTGTACCATTCGGAGAACGAGCTTTTTTTTTCGGAAAAGGAAATACTTTCCGTCATTCAGGAAAAGTATGCCATTGAAAGAATTCAACGGGAACATGCTGAAACTTCGAATTACTGGCGTACATCGGTTGGCGGAACGTTCGGTATCATTGCCAACGAATCGACTCCGTTTTGCCACGATTGTAACCGTCTGCGAATGGATAGCAACGGCCTTTTCTATGGTTGTCTCAGCAATGCACACGGCGAAAAACTTTCGTCCTACATTAATGACGATGTTCTGCTGACTGAGAAACTGAGAGGATTGCTGCACCTGAAACAACCGGTCAAATTTCATGGAAGTGAATTATCAATGAGAAATATTGGAGGATAAAAATGGATAAAAGAGCGATTAAAATAATCTGCTTTGCAGGACTCAGAAAATATTTTGGGAGCGAAACAACTGTTCATGTTGAATCAGGGGACAGCTATTCAGTAATTATTGACGGATTGAAAGCCATCAACCCCGAAGCAACCGAAGTTTTATCGAGTTGCAGGATTGCTGTGAATGAAGCTTTTGTTTCGTTAAACGATCCGATAAAACCTGAAAATACAATCTTTCTGATTCCGCCTTCAAGCGGGGGTTAAACTTTAAATACAATGAAACATCTACAACATACCGGACTTAATTACAGCGAACTTTTCGATGAATTCCGCAACCCGAATAGTGGAGCAGTGGTGCTTTTCAGCGGCGAAGTAAGAGACAATAACAAAGGCAGGGAAGTTAAGCATCTGGAATATGAGGCGTATGAACCCATGGCGAACAAAATGATTGATGAGATTCTGCAGGAAGCCATTTCCAGATTCAACCTGAATCAGGCTGTTTGTGTTCACAGGTTGGGCCGGGTTGAGATTAGCGGTTGTGCGGTAGTGGTCATCACCGGGTCCGGGCACCGTAAAGAAGCTTACGACGCGAATCAGTATATTATTGATAAGGTAAAAAATGAAGTGCCCATTTGGAAGCACGAGTTTTTTGCCGACGGAACCAGCGAGTGGGGACAAAATTGCGATTGTGTGACTCACGAGGACGAACATGAACACCACCATGAGAAAACTGAGTAAAGAAGATTTATCGCGATTTACCCGTCATTTTTCACTTCCTGAAATCGGGATTGAAGGTCAGGAAAAAATAAAAAATGCCAAGGTTTTGGTGATTGGTGCCGGTGGCTTGGGAAGTCCGTTGCTGATCTACCTGGCCGCTGCTGGGATTGGCACTATTGGTATAGTTGATGATGACATTGTTAGCCTGTCAAATCTTCAGCGACAAATTCTTTATACAACTGCCGAAGTGGGTTTTAAAAAGGTGAAAATTGCGTCTCAAAAACTGAAGGCACTTTATCCTGAAATAGAAATCCAAACATTTGATCTTAGACTAGACGAAGAAAGTGCCGAAAGTCTATTTCCGGATTTTGATATAGTTGCCGACTGCACCGATAACTATAAAACCAGAACTTTGATCGGGCTGGTTTCGGCGAAATTAAAAAAGCCGCTGGCATTTGCTTCGGTTTTAAATTGCGAAGGACAAATCAGCGTATTCAATTTCAAGGGTGGACCGGCATTTAATGATCTGTATCCCAGCATACCCAAAGATGGAATTTACAAAGAAAATGAAATTGGCTTGTTGGGTGTTTTGCCCGGAATTGCAGGAACACTTCAGGCGAATGAAATCATCAAAATCATTACCGGATACGGTGAAGTAATCAGTAGCAAATTACTGGTTTTCAATATTCAGGAAAATAGATTTAATCTTTTCAGTTTTTAACCGATCGTCTATCTCCCTGTCTGATTGTTTCCCGGAATCAACTCGTAGCAATACCATTGTTGTTTATCCAAATCCGGGGAAGGAATATTTACGGTGCTGGGCGAAAATGTCAGCAGTATTAGGGTAACTAGCCTTTCCGGAAAAGTTGTTTGCGTTAGTCAAACACCGATCTTCGATATTTGTAATCAGCCTACCGGTATCTATTTTGTTTCGGTCAAAACTGACCAGACAAGTGTTGTTAAGAAGATTATCAAGAACTAGATTTCTTCTTTTACTCTAGCGACTGCCAATCTGAAATCCTTCCAATGGAATAATCCGGTAATTTTATCATCGGAAAAGTGAGTGCTATTTCCGTCAAAGTTTCATAAATTTCAGGCTTGCTTGAAAGCAAAATAAACCTATTTTTGTGAATCACTCTCTTAAATGCCCCCAGCTATGACAATCGAGATAACCGTTGGTGAGAAAATAAAACAAATTCGAGAAATGAAAAAGGTCAGCCTTGAAGAGCTGGCTTCCAGAAGTGGAATGGATATTACAATGGTTCAAAAAATTGAACAGGAAAAGAATATTCCGTCATTGGCTCCACTGGTGAAAATCGCTCGTGCACTTGGTGTTCGCCTCGGTACTTTTCTCGACGATAGCGATTCGTATGGTCCTGTAGTTGTTCGTTCTGGCGAATATCAAAAGGGGGCGAGGTTTACTTCTCAAAGCAGCGAAGCACGCGAACATCTGAATTTTTTCTCGCTTGCGTTCGATAAGGCCGGTCGAAACATGGAACCGTTTATTGTAGAAATTGAACCTGGACAGAAATCGGATTACATGCTTTCATCGCACGAAGGAGAAGAATTTATTTATGTGCTTGAGGGTGAAATTGAAATCAATTACGGCAAGGAGCTTTACCGGCTTGCAAAAGGCGACAGTATCTATCTCGATTCGATCGTATTACACAATGTACATGCAGGTAACAGTATGTCTGCCAAGATTCTGGCTGTTGTTTATGCTCCTTTTTAGATTTCAATCCATACTGAAAATAGAAACTCATGCAATTACTTGATTTTACTTTTGGCGAATTATTAGAGAAGTATGCCATTGAAGCTCCTGATCGGGAATTTATGGTTTATGCCGACCGGAATTTAAGATTTACCTATTCTCAATTCAATGAGCGGGTGAATCAACTGGCCAAAGGACTTTTATATATTGGAGTTTCGAAGGACGATAAAGTGGGTATTTGGGCCAATAATGTTCCTGATTGGTTGACATTTATGTTTGCCACTGCAAAAATCGGAGCAGTTCTGGTAACCATCAATACCAATTATAAATCATCAGAGTTGGAGTACTTGCTGCATGATGCAGATATACATACCCTTTGTTTGATCGACGGATTTCGTGACAGCGATTATGTGAATATGATTTTTGATTCAGTACCCGAGTTAAAAGATAGTCCAAGAGGAAACCTATCGAGCGCAAAATTCCCCAAACTAAAAAATGTAGTTTTCGTTGGACCACAGAAACACCGTGGAATGTATAATACTTCCGAACTTCTTTTGCTTGGAAGTCACATCGACGATTTTGAACTGGAGTTAATCAAAGAAACCATCAGTTGCCACGATGTGGTCAACATGCAATATACATCCGGAACTACCGGATTCCCAAAAGGAGTGATGTTGACTCATCACAACATCCTTAACTGCGGCTATGCAACAGGCGAATTCATGAGATATACATCCCATGAACGATTGTTGGTTTGTGTGCCATTGTTCCATTGTTTCGGTTGCGTATTGGCGCTTTGTGCTGTCATTACTCATGGGAGT
>JBBQXI010000342.1:0-4693 GCA_038209805.1 Bacteroidales bacterium
ATTAATCCGACTAAGTCCAGTCACCCTGAACTTGTTTCAGGGTCTCATTCATTAGAGATGCTGAAACAAGTTCAGCATGACGCTGGGTCAATTGTTAATTATTATGACACTAATACACATCCGTTTGAAAGCGTTTCTCCTTTTTCAAGGTTTTCAGGTATTCCAGCGCTTTTTCTTCTGTCAATCCGCCTTGTGTTTCAAATATCCGGAGTAAAGTATTCTGTACATCGTGAGCCATTTGCTTCATATCGCCACAGAGGTAAATGTTTGCACCATTTTTCAGCCATTCAAAAACTTCCTTTTGTTTTTCGATCAACCGGTTTTGCACATATATTTTTTCTTCCTGATCGCGCGAAAAGGCAACATCAATTTTCTCCAGATAGCCATCTTTCAAGAGCTTCTGCCATTCAACCTGATATAGAAAGTCGGAATGGAAACGGCGTTCGCCAAAGAACAACCATGTTTTTCCTTTCTGATTGTTGGCTTCGCGGTGTTGCAAGAATGCCCGGTATGGCGCTACTCCCGTTCCCGCTCCAATTAAAATAACTGGCGTTTCTTCATTCTCCGGAAGCTTAAATGCCGGATTCTTTTCGATAAACACTGCAACCTGCGAATCGATTTCTATGCGGTCAGCCAGGTAAGTTGAACAAGCGCCTCCGCGTGTTCGTCCTTTATTTGAATAGCGAACTGTAGATACTGTAATGTGAACTTCATCGCCAACAGCAGCCTGACTTGAAGAAATCGAATAAAGTCGTGCTGGAAATGCCCGTAAAACATCAGCCAAATCCTGTACTGAGAATGAGAATGGGAAATCTTCTAAAAGATCAAGAACATCATGTCCATACAAATATTGGTCGAGAAGTTCTTCATTTTCAATTATCTTCTGAAGTTCACTATTTACGGCCTTTGCTTGGTATTTCTGAATGACATCACGATTGATTACAGTTATTTCCAAGTGGTTTGACAAGGCTTCTTTCAATGAAAAAATACCATCCTTAATTGTTACTGACTCAGCTCCATCGAAACCTAAATGATTGAGAATGTCATCGACCAACTGAGGTGGATTATTGGCCAGAATACCAACAGAATCGCCCGGTTCGTATGTAATTCCAGATCCATCGAGTGATAGTTCCACATGATTAACTTCCTTATCTGAATCGCGACCGGTAATTTTTACTTTAGCAATAACAGTTGCAAGGAAAGGTTTCTTTCGCGTATAAGTTTCAGTGCTTTCAGTACTATTTTGAATATTTGATTGAGTTTTATCAGCTGGGATTTCAGCAAAAACACCTGTAAAATCATTAATCCAGCGATCTATTTCTTCATCAAAATCGACATCTAAAGTTAAAATTGGCAAAATTGATTTTGCTCCTGATTTTTCCAAAGCCTGATCGATATCAATTCCTGTTTTACAGAAAAATTTGTAACTTTTATCACCCAATGCCACCACCGAATAGTTTAAGTTGGGCAGTTGTGGCGAACGTTTTCCGGTAATAAATCCGTGGAAATCCTCGGCCATTGCGGGTGGTTCGCCTTCGCCATGAGTACTCACTATGAAAACTACATTGGTTTCCGAGATCAATTGTCTGGTCTTGAATTCATCCAGAGCAACCGAAACAACTTCGACGCCACGACCGGCAAGATTCCCGGCAAGTTTTCCCGCAATTATTTTACTTCGGCCAGTATGTGTACCGTAAAGTATTTTCAGCTTTTTATCACTTTGGGGCTGACTTTTACCAGCAACCTGCTGATTAGTTCTGGAAGAAGCCAAAAATCCCTGGAAATAACCATTTATCCATAGCAACTGCTCTCGGTTTAAACCAGCAGTCAAGCTGGTCAAGGCGCTTAACTGCTGATCATTTAATGGACTCAATTGAATGCTCATATTTGTGTGTTTTTAAGATTTTCTAAATATTCCTGAATCAGATTTCTCACTCGAATGGCTTCGTAAACATTTTCAGCATTTGAACTTACAGCAACCGAAATATTTCCATCGCGATAAATTGCCGGGGAAACAAACTGACAAAGAGTAGGATTATCGTGAATATTGACCAAAACTCCGGCCTCTATCCCATCCTCCGCAATCTGCTTGTCGAGTGCTTCGTTATTTGTGCAGGAATAAAGCATCAGATAGCCATTTAAATCGCTTTTTTCGTACCTTTTCTGGTGACAGATTACTCCTGAAGCATAAACTTCGTCGATGATATTCTCAGCCACCACTTCGATATTGGCACCAGAGCGCTGCAAAATCCTGATTTTCTTCAAGGCACTTTGTCCGCCACCAATAATTAGTATTTTACTGTTTGCAATATCAATTGATATGGGTAAAAATTTCCTTTCCATGATGTGATTTATATTTGATAATCGGAATCTGATTTCTTAATTCTACCGAAACTGATCCTGTTCCAAGTCCGTTCATGAAAGTAATACAGAGCCATCTTAGTGAAAACTTCAACTCCACCAATTGAAAGGGCAAGTGTTGCCTTCCCTGTTATTATATACGAAATAACAATCGTATCAATGGTTCCAATGGTTCGCCATGAAATCGACTTTACAATACTCCGGTATGATTTTTCACTCATGTTAATGCTATTTGACGTCAAAAAAAAAGCCCCTCTGAATTCCAGAAGGGCTTATAAATATCTTGGTTTAAATTTACCTATATCCTGACCACCTTCTGAAAAGTTGAACTATAACACATACACATACCCATAGTTTCGGACATGTTGAGTGAAGAATTCATTTTTGCTATTTCAGAAGAATATCGCTTCATTAGATAAAGACTTAATTGTCTGTAATTACTTTATACTGCAAATGTATATTCTAATTCTACAAATCAAAACAAATTGATGTTTATTTTTCGTTAATTAATGAAAATGCTACAAATTGGGTTCTATATTTGCCTTCTGGTTTAAGCAAAATCTTATGGTGATAGCAAACATTTACTATTTCAATCCAACATGCGAACTGGCAGTTGCCAATGGATCATTCAGCTACCAGCCTCCACTTTTGCTTCAGGAAATGGAACACGACTTATCGTTACTTCCCTTCACTTTTTGTACTGAGAATGATTTTATACTAACTGAAAACCCACCATCAGCCGATTTTTTACACAGACTGAAAATCGCCGGTTTCAATTTGCCTCATTTTTGCAGTTTAGCTGAACTGGAAGCTCTTCCTGATGATTCATTTGCTGACATTTATCCCTGGGGTTGGAGTCCCGCAGCTCATTTTAAACTTAAAAATCTGAAGGTAAAATGCGTTGACAAATTCAAAGAAAGTCCGGTTTTTAGCTGGAATGATAAACACAAATTGATTTTCGAGCGCTCTACATCACTTGATTTTCTGAACAAATTACTTGCAAGCAACTCTCCTGATTGGTTTATCAAAAAAGGAATGATTGGCACAAAAGCAATCAGCTACGAAGAAATTGAGTTGCTTTTGAGGAATCATTCGCCGTTGGTTTTGAAGGCGCCAATGAGTTCTTCCGGAAGGGGAATTCAGATTATCCGGAATACCAAATTGAATACATCCAATAAGCATTGGATTTCGGGAGTATTAAAACAACAAAGTTACCTAATTGCAGAACCTTACCTCGAAAAGTTGATTGATTTATCGTTTCAGTTTCGGGTACTGTCCGACTCTAAAATTGAATATCTGGGTTTTTCAATCTTCGAGACCAATTCGAATGGCCAATATCGCGGAACTTTTATCCATCCTGATTTAAAAAAAATTCTTCCTGATGAAAACACGTCAGAACTGATGAAAATGATTTGCGCTACAGCCGAAATAATCAGCAGAGCGTTGAAAAGCTCAAATTATGCACACTGGCATCGTGGATTTCTAGGAGTTGACGCGATGATCTTCAAACATCAGAAGGACTTATTGATGCAGCCATGTATAGAAATAAACAGCCGCATGAATATGGGGGTTTTAACGATGTTTATAGAGAAACAAATCCATCCGGATGCAACGGGGAAATTTGAGCTCTTTTACGGAAAGCCAGGAGATTTTGCAACTTATGCGCTGAAACAAATTCAACTAAAAAAACCTCAGTTTTCAGAAGGAAAGCTTTATTCCGGATTTGTAGCCTTGGTTGAACCAAGCAAACAAAACAAGTTTGGAGCTTATATTTCTTTAGGCGAAGCCAAATAGCGATTAATGGTATCAAGAAGATATTTAAGACGAATTGGCTTGGTAATGAACTCATCGCAGCCAGCTTCCTGACACATTCGTTCTTCTCCCGATAGGATAAAAGCCGTCTGTACAACAATTACAATTTCAGGATTAATGCCTTTAATAATGCGTGTAGCTTCAATGCCATCTAATTTTGGCATGTTAATATCCATTAAAATCAAGTCAACCTGATTGTTTTTTTTAACCATTTCAACTGCATCCAACCCATTCTTGGCCCAAATCAGAACTGCTTTAGTTTTTCTCAATGCAGCTTCAAAATAGATATTACTGGTTTCGTTGTCTTCAACGATCAATATTGTTTTCCCCAACCACGAATAAGTTGTATCAGAAAATTCCATATCCAAAATATTAAATTACTAAAGTTTCCCACATTTAATAAGCCCAATAATCGGGACTGTTAAATTTCATAATTTACTGTTTAATTGACCTTTAAATTTGATATTATCAGGCTATTGCAAGCCATGTAGCAATTTTGTTGTTATTTTGGTCATTATCT
>JBBQXI010000343.1:0-4634 GCA_038209805.1 Bacteroidales bacterium
TTTGCTCTTTTAATGAAGCATTAAGTACAAACGACTGTCCAAGGTAAAGAGTAATTTCGGTATAAGTTGCTTTGTTATAGCCAACAAATGAAATTTCTACTTTGTATGGACCTCCGGTACGCATTCCCTGTAAAGTAAAACGACCTTCCGAATTCGCAATTGTACCGTATTGGGTACCTGAAGGCTGATGAACAGCTAGAACTGTAGCTCCCGGTAGAGCTTCGTTATTTGCATCTGTAATTTTTCCAGTAATCCCTGAGGTTGTAACCTGGGAATAACCTGAAAGAACAAATGCAAAAAATGCAATTAGCACTAAATAAACTTTTAGCATCTTTTTCATAGAAGAATTGATTTTAATTTCTGCACAAAGAAAGTTAAATGATGTATAATAATATTAAATTGTTTCTTACTATAATGTTATCAATTCATGTCAATTCGATTAATTTCAGGAGCTGTAATCGATTGAAAACTTAGCCATATTTGACATTCTTCCTTGTTGAAAATTACAATTATTAACTGATTCAGGAAAGTATAGTTATGAACACAGTGAGTGCTGATAAAATGTTAATAAATATTAAAATCTTGATTTGATAATCATTTTATTTCTAAATAAAAACATTAACAAGAAATTGATGGAATACTGAAAAATGGGCTCAACAAACAATTCAAATCCTGATGTGTTTTTATTTCAGAAAATCATATTTTTGCAGGCTTAATTGATTGCGAAATAATAAATGCAAGTGATGGAAGAAAAACGGATCCGGGAGATGCTTGACGAAAATGGATTTATTGAGGAGCCAATTAGTCCGGAAATGAAGTTGGTTGAAGAAATTAACCGATTGAAGAAAGAAAAGAATGCGGTTATTCTCAGTCATTATTATGTGGAGAGTGACCTTCAGGATATAGCCGATTATGTTGGCGATAGTTTAGGATTAGCTCAGGAAGCTGCCAAAACAGAGGCTGATCTGATTGTTTTTGTGGGTGTTCATTTTATGGCCGAAACTGCAAAAATCATTAACCCATCAAAGAAAGTGATTTTACCCGATCTGAAAGCGGGTTGTTCGCTTGCCGATTCTGCCCCAGCCGATAAGTTCGCCGAATTTAAAGCTCAATACCCGGATCATCAGGTCATTTCGTACATCAATTGCACTGCCGACCTGAAAACCATGACTGACGTGGTTTGTACCTCGGCCAATGCGCTGAAGATCGTAAACAGCTTTCCTCCGGAACAGAAACTTATTTTTGCGCCTGATAAAAACCTTGGGAATTACATCAATAGCCTGACTGGCCGCGAAATGGTACTTTGGGATGGCGCCTGCATGGTTCACGAAAAATACTCGGTTGAAAAAATCATTGAGCTGATGGATCAGCATCCCGATGCCGAATTCATAGCCCATCCGGAGTGCGAAAAACCGGTTTTGCTGGTGGCCAAATACATCGGCTCAACTACCGCATTGTTAAACTACGTGACTACAAGTCCCAAAAAGAAATTCATTGTAGCTACCGAAAGTGGCATATTGCATCAAATGAACAAGTCTTGTCCCGATAAAATTTTCATTCCAGCTCCTTCCATTGATTCAACTTGTGGTTGCAACGACTGCTCGTACATGAAATTGAATAGCCTTCAGAAATTATATGTCTGCCTGAAAAACGAATTACCTGAAATCACTCTTTCTGACGAGGTTATTAAGAAAGCTCAATTGCCAATATTGCGAATGTTGGAGATTTCGAAATAACAAGAAGCCCTGTCAGTTTTTTTATGTCTGACAGGGCTTCTTTTCAAAATAGCATTCAATGTCGTTGCGTTTCGTCATTGCGACCGCGAGGCACGTGGCGGGAAGCAATCTATCGATTTTTAGATTGCTTCGTTCCTCGCAATGACGATCATTAATGGTATGTTTTCTTATCTAGGCGAAGTCGATTTAATATTTAGCCTATTTCAGGGCTACTTTAACCAAGCCATTCACATCTTTCACTTTTGCAAACGGAATAAGCTTAAATCCATAGCTGTATTCCTTTTTGCTCATGTGGTACTGAGGAAGTGGAATCCCGCGCCACGACCAGGTGTCGTTTCCACCAAGTCCGGCCTGACCCAAATCGATGTTCACAGTATAAAAACCAGCGGGCTCTACCTCATTGATATGCTTTGCCTTTGCAATGTTCTCGGCAGTGTATGGCCAAACCGAAGCATTGAGAAGTTGTTTGCCAATAACCATCAGCCCGCTACCGGTTGCATTTTTTAGAGCCAGCCAACGAACTTCGGTGTGATTGCCATTTTCCTGAGGTAACACATATTGATATATGAAATCCTCCACATCACCTGAATAGATGTTCACTTCGGCTGCCTGACTACGATCAGCGTAATTTTCGTAAGGTCCTTTCCCGTAGAAATTCATCAATCCCAAATCACCGGCAAATCCGGTAGTCATTCCAATTCGCAAAGGTTCGGTAAGCTTTTCACCAATTTTTGCCTGATAATTCACATCTACAATTCCGTCACCCGAAACTTTGTACGAAAGCTGCATATCCAGACCTTTATCACTTTTCAGGTCAGCAATAACCAATTTGGTAATTCCTTCATCCAGAACTTTCATCTGAACAAGTTTTAAACTTGCGGTAACCGAAGGCCAGTCAGATAAATTCTTAGATACCTGCCAGGCGGCAACATCGTTGTCGGTATTTGGCCGCCAAAAATTAGGTTTCAATTGGCCAATCAACATTTCTTTTCCCTGAAACTGGTATTTGGTAAGGTATCCCGAAGTTTTATCGAATGTCACTTTAAAATCTTTTGTGCCAAGTATCAGATTCTTTTCGGAATTTTCAACTACCTGAACCGCAACTTTCGATGCTATTTGCTGAATTGGTTTTGCCTCTTTTACCAGAAATTGTTGCTTGGCAATTTCATGACCTCTTTTAGCATACAATTCTTCTTTGGCTAATTTTACACTTACCTTCAGCCAAACTTCTCCAGTGCATTTTGACAGATCGAAATCGACACCGAAAAGTTTTGATTCGCCAGGTAAAACATTAAATGCACCTAAGCTTTCTGTACCAATATCTTTCCCGTTTTCAGTCAGAGTCCAGCGAATATCAAATTCATTTAGATTACGAAATTCAAACCTGTTTTTGATCCTGAACTGCATTTTGTCCTGATCGTAAGCTGAAATAACAACGGGTTGGAATACATATTTGCATTCTTCGGTTGCTGCTTTTACTGTACGGTCGGGGCTGATGAGACCATTGATACAGAAGTTTGCATCATTAGGTTTGTCTCCATAATCGCCTCCGTATGCCCACCATTTTCGGCCTTGGTCATCAGTCCGGGCTATTCCCTGATCAATCCAGTCCCAAATAAAACCTCCCATCAGGTTCTTTTTACTATGAATGAGATCCCAGTATTCCATTAAGTTTCCGGTTGAATTACCCATGGAATGTGCATATTCGCACATCACGATTGGCCTTTTGATGTATGGGCTTTCAGACAATCCTTTTAGTTGATCAATGGTTGGGTACATGCGACTGACCATGTCAACATACCATGTGTCGTCAGGGTTGGCCAGGTAGGGATTTTTACGGAATTCGGGCGATCCGTAAGCTTTGTAATCCTTGTTATTGGGGTCGCCCTGAGCGCCTTCGTAATGAATCGGACGTGTTGGATCGAAATCTTTAACCCAGCCGGCAGCAGCTGCGTGATTCGGACCAGTGCCCGATTCATTTCCAAGTGACCAGGTGATAATGGACGCGTGGTTTTTATCACGTTCGACCATACGGATAACCCTGTCGGCAAAAGCGGTGTGCCACGAAGGCTGATTGGTAAGGTACCCGGAAGCATGATGGGTTTCGATGTTTGCCTCGTCGAAAACATACAAACCATATTGGTCGCACAAATCATAGAAATACGGATCGTTCGGGTAATGACAAGTACGAACTGCATTTAGGTTGTATTGTTTCATCAGTAAAACGTCCTTCAGCATTTCATCGCGAGTAACGGTTTTGCCTCCTGTTTCGCTGTGATCGTGCCGGTTTACTCCGTATAATTTCACCGGTTTGCCGTTTACCAGGAATACGCCATCCTGAATGCGGATGTCGCGGAATCCAATTTTGCTGCTTCGCGATTCGAGTACATTACCTTTTTCGTCCTTCAGGGTTAAAACCAAAGTATATAATACAGGCAACTCGGCCGACCATTTTTGTGGCGATTCAACTTTTGTTTCCAGAAGTGCGAACTTCACATTGTCGCGCTGCGGATATTCTTCGTAAACAATTTTGCTTAAGTCAATTTTCAGGGGTTGCGCAAATTTGGGTTTGTCGGTTGGGCTAAACAGCATGGCTTCAACCGTCCATCCTTCAATGTTAATGCTGTCTTTCATGGTAACCACCGGACGAATCTGCAACAAGGCATCATCCAGATTTTCGTCGAATTTTGTGCGAACAAAGAAGTCGTTCAGCGCAACTCGGGGTTGTGCCAAAAGCATCACTTCGCGATGAATACCGCTCATCCGCCAATGATCCTGATCTTCGAGATAGCTTCCATCCGACCACCGGAAAACCTGAACGGCAACTGTGTTTTTACCTTTCTGAACTTTTTCTGTCACATCAAATTCGGCAGGCAAACAACTGTCTTCGCTATAACC
>JBBQXI010000344.1:0-4630 GCA_038209805.1 Bacteroidales bacterium
AATTGAGAGGTGGAAAATGGATTGAGAATGCCAACCGTATCCGCGAGTCGAATGCGTTCAACACCTTCAGCCAGACATGTTGAAATGAAATCATTCAGGAATTCACGATTGGCACGGGATGCATCCTGAGCTCCAATAGCAATAAAATCGAAGCGCTGACGGGCAAATGAGATGATTGGCCGAAGCTGATTCATTACCCAATCGGTATTTCGTCCCATGGCCGAAAGTTGAATATCAGAAACAGGAAACGAAATGTTGATTCGGTTGGCTCCGGTTTTGGCTGATTCTTCAATATCAAATTCTTTAGCCCTGGCCCAGCACAGCTTATCGAACCGAAAACCTGCAAGTACAATCTCTCGAATCATGCGCAACTCATCTTTACCCATTGCTGGTGTACCAACTTCAAGTTCTTTGATGCCACAGTCTTCGAGCATTCCAGCTATCCGAAGTTTTTCATCCAAAGTAAAAACTACTCCTGGGGCTTGTTCGCCATCGCGGAGCGTAGTATCGATGATATGTGGAGTTATTGCCATAGTCTTGAGTATTAGAATTTCGAATCTTGAATGATCATTCATCGCTTTGTTTGCGGCGCATACGACTTTTTGTTTGCAAGTCATGTCCGTCCCATAAATGAGACGGCAAAGGATATTTCTCTATTCAATACAATCTGCATTCGAAGCATTATCCTTTGCCGTCTGCTTCAGCTGACGGATTTTGATGATTCCAGGTTCTATTCGCTAATCAGGTATTCGTCAACGGCATTGCCTTCTTCGAGGGCATCGAGAATTTCGTCGATGCGTTCGGTAGTAATTCCTCCGTACCAAAGATTATTCGGTTGAATAACCATAACAGGTCCCTGAGAGCAAACATTTAAACAGCCGGTAGATGATACTGCGACGTCTAGTCCGCGATCGTTGCACTCTTCAGTTACATACTGAATAAATTCAGCTCCTCCGTTTTTGTTGCAAAATCCTTTGGCATCGCCTGCAACCCGGTATGAGTTGCAAATTAGAATGTGGTACTCTGGTTTTTTCATGATAAGTGATTTTATTGATATTTTGAATTTTTGAATTGATATTAACATCTCTAGTTCTTGTTATCCTGAACTTGTTTCAGGATCTCATTGATCAACAGACCCCGAAATAAATTCGGGGTGACCGGTCCTGAGGAAGTAGCTTCGGATTAACATCCGGTTGCTTTTCCGGAACAGGCGGCTCCGCATTTGAATACATCGGCCTTTTTCACGGTGCGTAATTCTTTACCTTTATATATAGCGTCCAGTCCTTCGTCGATCAGTCCAGTCATTTCCACGATGCGGATTCCGGTGCGACCAATCGTTGCCGATGGACTTGGCCCGATTCCTCCAACCAATAAGGCGCGACAATCGTTTAAAAGTTCTGCCAGATCTTCCCAACGTTTGCTTCCTATTCCTGAAGGTGGGGTGTCACGTTTTTCAACCATCCGGTATCCATTTGGTGTTTCGCGGAAAATATAAATACTGTCGGCTTCGCCTAAATGCTGATTGACCAATAAGCCTTCGTTACTAGCTACAGCAACAAATGGACGGCTCTCGTCATTTTCAACGGTCATATTGATTACATCCGACATGATTTTTTTTGCTTCCACATCATCTTCTCCAAGTAAACCAACGGCATCGGCACGACATCGGGCGCAATGTGTCATCGGTTTCAGGTGCTTGGCAATTTTCAGACGGATTTCGCGCATGGTGAGCATATCAGGTTCTTTCAGGTCTTCATATAAAGTATCGGCAACCGGGAATAATGGAATAGCATTCATCAATTCGGCTCCCAGCTCTTTTGCTTTTTCGGCTACACTTTCAACTGATTGATCGTTTACTCCGGGAATTACAATGGTGTTAATCTTGACCGTAATTCCGAAACGCCTCAACATTTTAATGGCAACCAACTGATTTTCGAGTAAAACCTCAGCGGCAGCTTTGCCAACATAGCCCCGATTTCCAAACCTAGCCCACTTATAAATGCCTTGAGTTACATCGGTGTCCAGCGAATTCATCGTAATCGTAACATGACTTACGCCCAGTTCGGCCAATTCCTCTACAAAAGGAGCGACATTCAGTCCGTTGGATGAAAGACACAAAATCATTTCAGGAAAACGTTCGCGAACTAAACGCAAAGTGGTCATCGTTTCGGTTGGATTGGCAAACGGATCGCCAGGACCTGCAATTCCAACTACCGACAGATTTGGCATCTTTTCTTTCAGTTTAATCAAATATGCCAATGCCTGTTCCGGAGAAAGGACTTCGCTGGTAACTCCGGGACGGCTCTCGTTAACGCAATCGTAATCGCGCTTACAATAATTACATTGGATGTTGCATTTTGGGGCAACGGGCAAATGAACCCTTCCATATTGACCTTTCGCTTCGATGTTGAAGCACGGATGTTTTTCGAGATCTATCATAGCGTTTGAGTTTTTGTTCTTACATATATTTATAGCCTACTTCAGAATGGTCTTGTTTGTAACCGATCAACGTATTGGTGATCTGGTCGAACAATTCCTGTGTTCCGGCATAACCGAGGTGTTTGATTCGTTGTCCACCAATGCGGTCGTGAATCGGAAATCCGCAGCGAACAATCGGGATGTTTAAATCGCGGGCTATGTAATAGGCTTTGCTGTTTCCGATCAGGATGTCGGGTTTATTTTCGACACACCATTCGTGAATAAGCTCATAGTCCCAGCCATTTTTCACCAAAATCGAATCGGGATTCTCCGGACAATATTTTTTGATTTCCGATTCCAGATGGCCACTTTCGCCTCCGGAAGCGGCAAGTACTACTTCAATTCCAATTTCGTTCAGGAAAGCGGCAATGCCCACCACAAAATCTTCTTCACCAAAAATCACTGCCTTTTTCCCGAAAATGTATTTGTGTCCATCTACATAAGAGTCAATCAGGCGCCCACGTTCTTTTTTATATTTCAGCGGAATTTCTTTTCCTGAAACTTCTTTCAACGTTTCGAAAAATTTATCGCACGAACTCACTCCGATTGGCATGGGCATCCGGCGATTTTCGACACCAAAAGTGCTTTCCAAGTAGTCGCCTACAGAATTTGCCTGTACATTGTTTTTCACCCTTCCGGCCAAACTACCTTTGTTCAGGATAGTACCAAATTCGATTGAAGCGCGGGCAGAACCGCATTTTTTAACCGATTCAATCGGCTTACCACCATCAGGAATGCGTTTGTATGCATCCCAGATTGGGTTATCGAGTGTTTCAGAATAATCAGGTAATAATATATAGTCAATCCCGAAATCTTCGAGAATGTTTTTGATCTGTCGTAAATCTTCCGGAGAAACAAAACCCGGGAAAATATTGAGGTGCTCGCCCAATTCGCCGGTTTCGGCCATCGATTTTACAATTCCGGTAACTGCTTCGTGGAAACCATCCATGTGCGATCCCTGGTAACTTGGAGTAGAAGCGGTAACAAAATGAGGGAGTTTCTTGTCACCTGAAAGTTCCTGAAATGTGCGAATGTACTGTTTTACATCGTCGCCAATGGTTTCGCTCAGGCAGGTGGTGGTAATACCAATCACTTCGGGTTCATACTGACTGATTACGTTGCCGATGGCTGCATGGCAATTGGCTCCGCCACCAAAAATGGTTGCTTCTTCGCTGAAGTTTGACGAGGCAATATCGACCGGTTCTTTGTAATGACTGATCAGGTAGCGGCGAATATATGTAGCGCAACCTTGACCTCCGTGAATAATGGGGACACATCCGCGAATGCCTTTGAATGCGACACTTGCTCCGAGAGGGGCGCAAAGTTTGCATGCATTGATGGTAAAAGCCTCCCCCAACCCCCTCCGAGGGAGGGGGCTTTCGGAACTGGTATGCGCAGGTATATTTTTTGATGTTGGGTTCATAATTTAAAAGAATAAACGTTCCAAATTTTCACTGTCAAACTCCCTTCTCCTTTGGAGAAGGGCTGGGGATGAGGCTTCTTCTTTATCCCTCCCCTTCGGGGAGATTTAGAGGGGCTTGGTTTATTTTTTCATAAACTTCCAGACCGGGCTGCAAACCGATGCGTGAACTTCTTTGGCGAAATTCAACATGCCCTCGTAGCCGGCCAGCGCTTCTTTTCGTTCGTGGTTGTGATCGCAGAAACCTAATCCGAGTTTGTAAGCAATAGGTCGTTCCTTAACTCCTCCGATAAATAGGTTGGCTCCGGTCTGTTTCACAAATTCCGAAAGTTCATTGGGGTTCGAGTCGTCAACAATGATGGTTCCTTCGTCGCACAATTCTTTCAATAAATTATAGTCGTCCTGATTTCCGGTTTGTGAACCGACAACCACGGTTTTCATTCCGAGTAGTCGAAGCGCCTTTACAAGCGAGATGGCTTTAAAAGCTCCACCCACATAAATGGCTGCCTTTTTCCCTTCCAAATCTTTTCTGTATTCCTGAAGTGCGGGTAATAGAGTGCTGATTTCTTCTTTGACCAACTGACGGGCTTTATCCATCATTTCATCAGATTTGAAAAAACGGGCAACTTCATACAATGCATCCGACATGTCTTCGATTCCGAAATAGGAAACTTTCATAAACGGAATGCCATATTTTTCTTTCATGTCCTTGGCCAGATAAATCATCGATCC
>JBBQXI010000345.1:0-4610 GCA_038209805.1 Bacteroidales bacterium
GGTCAGGATAGCCGGAATCCAGTCGCAATGCTCCACCCACGAAAAAGCAGCACGGTAAACACCGGCATCTTCACGAATCACATGCAGCAACTTGGCCCAAAACCATTCCGAAGAGTAAACTCCGCCTTCGAATTTAGTGAAATCGATGTTCCATTTTTTCGATAACTGGTTGATTTCGTCGGCTTCTTTCACGCCAGTATGGTCTTTCCAAAGCACAAACATGGCATTCGGATTTTCTTCAAAGCCGGAAGTTAACGATAGCGGAGTGCCTTTTTCATCAACAGCAATCGGTGTCGATCCCGTTGTGTCGATTGAAATACCAACTACATTTTCGGCAACTCCGGCAGGAGCTAATTTTAAAGCCTCAACAATGGTATATTCCATACCTTCCAGATAATCTTTTGGGTGCTGACGGAACTGGTTGTTTGGGGCATCGCAATACATGCCTTTCTTCCAGCGTGGATAGTCGAAAACGACGCTGGCTACTTCTTCGCCAGTTTCAACATTCACAATTAGTGAACGAACCGAATCGGATCCATAATCCAATCCAATGGTAAATTTTGGTTGACTCATTTTTATTTAGTTTGTTAAACGTTTAATTATGTGGTTTTGGGTAGAGACGCAATGCATTGCGTCTCTACGATCGATTCACAATCTATTTTTGTCCGTAATACGCATTCTTACCGTGTTTCCGGAGAAAATGTTTATCCAGCAAAACCTGATCCATGATGTTTGACGCATTCAACTGCAAACTCCGGAAAGACATTTTAGCTACTTCTTCGATTACCACTGCATTGTGAACGGCATCGTCGGCATTCTTTCCCCAGGTAAACGGCGCATGATTGTTGACCAATACACCGGGAATCATATCCGGATCCAAACCCTTAAATGTTTCCACAATCACTTTACCGGTTTCCAGTTCATATTCGCCTTTTATTTCGGCTTCAGTCATTTTGCGGGTGCACGGAATTTCGCCATAAAAATAATCGGCATGAGTGGTTCCAACGGCCGGAATACCACGACCAGCCTGCGCCCAGCTTGTTGCCCATTCGGAATGAGTATGAACAACTCCTCCAATATTCGGGAACTGGCGGTACAATTCGAGATGAGTTGGCGCATCGCTCGATGGTTTCAGCGAGCCTTCCACCACATCACCAGCAAGATTTAACACCACCATGTCTGATGGTTTCATGGTGTCGTATGACACTCCGCTGGGTTTAATAACCACCAAACTATTTTTGCGGTCAATGGCACTCACATTTCCCCAAGTAAATATCACCAATCCATGTTTTACCAAATCCAGATTGGCTTTACAAACTTCTTCTTTTAATTTTTCGAGCATATTCGTTTTGTTTCAAATTTTCACTTCAACAAACTCCCTTCGATACGCTTTGCTACTCAGGGAGCGTCACTCCGGTCTAGCGTCTCCGGTCTTCCTCCCTATTTTACAGGCACCAGGTATGCGGCAAAACCACCACCCGATACCATTTTAATTTTCACGATATCGCCTTTGACCACCTCTTTCGAAGTACGCACTACCTTTTCGGCATCAATAGCAGATTCTGGAATATCTTCAAATGCAACCATTTTATATTTTCCGGCACCCAGAAAATCAAGCTTGATTTCGAGCGATCGGGCTTCGCTGTTCGTCATCGACCCAATAAACCATTCGTTTCCTGAGCGGCGTGCTGAAGTGATGTATTCGCCAACCTGTCCATTCAGAATACGGGTATCGTCCCACATGGTTTTGACTTTCTGCAAAAATTCAGTTCCCAATTGTCCTTTATAGTTTTCAGGAGCATCGCAAGCTACCATAAATGGACTATCGTAAACCACAAACTGCGCCAATTGGAGCGCCCGTGTTCCCAAAACCTGAGCAGGTGTTCCGTTCTGAAATTTTTCAGGCGTACGATTCAGGAAACCTCCGGGAGTAAAATCCATCGGTCCGGCCAGCATCCGTGTAAACGGCAAGGTAACCATGTGTTCAGGTGTAACCCGAAGCGACCATTTATTATATTCGTTACCCATCACACCTTCGCGGGTAACCAGGTTTGGATATGTTCGGCGGAAACCATCGGGCTTGTAGGCTCCATGAAAATCGACCATCAAATGATGTGCAGCGGCTGTTTTTACAATCCGGTGGTACCAGTTCACCATTTGCTGATCGTCGCTGTCCATAAAATCGATTTTAACACCTGCAACACCCCAGCTTTCGTAGGTTGCACAAGCTTTATCCCAATCGGCGCGATCGACATCGGTATTGTAAAGCCAAACCCAGCATTTTACGTTTTTGCTCTTGGCATAAGCCAGAATTCCGGGCATATCGAGCTGTGGGGCCACTTTCGTAATATCGGCATCCGGAGAATTGAACTTTCCATACCATTGCCAGTCGATTAACTGGTAAGGCCAACCCATTTCGGAAGCCAGATCGATGTATTTTTTATTGGTTTCATTGTCCATTTTTACTTCGCCACTCCACCAATGATCCCAGGCGCACATGCCCGGTTTAATCCACGATGGATCGGTTATGGCACAAGGTTCATTCAGGTTCATTACAATTTCTGATTCAACAAGCTTTCCGGGTGAATCGCCCAACATGATTACTCGCCATGGTGTTTTATGCGGAAAATTAAACTTGACTTTATCGCCGTTATCGGGTTGTTTCGGAAGTGGAGAAAGGCGCGATCTCACTGAAAATCCGGTCGTTGAATGGCCTGGCTTCAGATACATTCCTGCATAATCGGTTATCTCAGCTTCAGTAATGGCAGCATAACAGTCGGTTGCAACTTTTACGGTCATAGGTAAACCAATCACCATTTGATCGGTAATTTCAGAAAGCTTACGCTTGAAAAATTCATTTTCCTGAGAAGAACGGTACGATCCGTGGTTTGCTGCCCAACAAGTATGGTCGGATGTAAAATTGAAAGTAGTTAGTTCTTCAGTCATCACATATTCGTGTTTGTTGTCTGGTCCAACAAACTCTGTCCGAAATGCAACTCCATCGTCGTATGCACGGAATACCAGATTGATAGTGCGTCTTGGAAAGTTTTTCTCCTGAAGTTGCAGGGTCAACTCATTGCAATTATTCAGGATGGTCGATTTACGTTTCAAAACCGGCGTCCATGTTTCGTTAATTTCAACCGACGAGCTTTTCAGAACAATCAGGTCTTCGCCCAAAGGTGGTGCCTGCTTAAATTCGAAACGAACCGTGGAGTTAGTAACCACGGTCTTTCCATTGAAATAAACACTGTAAAGAATCTGACTACCGATTTCAACTTTAGCTTCAACCTTCGAGTGTGGTGACGATACCGAAAACTGAGCCTTTGTAATAGCACAAACAGATAAAAGACAAAATGTAATTAAAAAAAATCGTTTCATTTTCTGAATAGTTTAGTCATTCAAACACAATTGTTTTCAGGTTTCAGATTCGTTTCAACGTATAAAATGTAAATTTAACACTTATCTTTACATCTCAAAACCAACAGTTTTTATCTAACCCATTTCCGAAGCTTCCTTTCTTGGTTTCAAAGTTAAAAATCAATCCAATAGGTACCACGCATAATACAATCAACTCTGTTAATAATTGCTGAAATTAACTGATTTATAAAAAAAAATGATGCTACTTTACCAGACATTTATTTTCGCGGTCGACAAACTTTCGACCTGATATAAACGTTTAAAACATGTCGTAGAACACAAACCATTGCACGCCCAATTGCAAAAAAACAAATCAAATGTCAGTCAATATACCGGAAACAGCAAAAAAGAGAATTGTCATCATCGGAGCAGGCTTTGGTGGATTGAAATTAGCCAAAAAGCTTGTTGGATCTGGCTTTCAAATTGTTTTGATTGATAAAAACAATTACCATCAGTTTCAGCCCTTATTCTATCAGGTGGCCAGTTCTGGCATCGAGCCCAGTTCCATTCTTTTCCCGCTTCGGAAAATATTTCAAAAACGAAAAGATGTGTACATCCGTGTGGCCGAAGTTCATTCTGTCGATACTGAAAGAAAAGAATTGCATACCAGCCTCGATGTGGTTTGGTACGACTATTTGGTAATTGCAACCGGAGTAAATTCGAATTTCTTCGGAATGAAAAATCTGGAGCAATATGCCATCCCGATGAAATCGGTTTCGGAAGCCATGTTTCTGCGGAACCGAATTCTCTCGAATCTTGAAAAAGCAGTAACCTTGTTCGACCAGTTTGAAGATGAGAAAAGTGCATTACTGAATGTGGTGGTGGTTGGCGGAGGTCCTACCGGAGTTGAAATCGCTGGAGCCATTGCCGAAATGAAAAATTTCGTATTACCCAAAGATTATCCCGACCTGAATCTGGATTTGATGCAGGTTAGCCTCATTGAAGGCTCGCCATCGCTTTTAGCCAACATGTCGAAACATGCCTCCGAAAAATCGACATTTTACCTGAAACGGCTTGGAGTAAATGCCCGGGTAAATACTCGGGTAATCGATTACGATGGAGAAACGCTCAAGCTGGGAAACGGCGAATTAATAAAAACCAAATTGGTCATTTGGGCGGCAGGAATCAGCGGAGTTGTCCCTTCCGGAATTCCAGAAGAAGCCGTTGGACGAAGCAGGCGTATGCTGGTTGAT
>JBBQXI010000346.1:0-4597 GCA_038209805.1 Bacteroidales bacterium
GCACTGATTGACGCAGCACTGAAAACGAATTATATCCTTCAGGAACCAATACCTTTTGTGTTACAAACCAGTCTCGACGATTTCTATGTCTCGTATCAAATAAATGCCTATACCCGTGAAGCGAACAAACAAGCCTTAATCTACTCAACCCTGCATCAGAATATTCAGGATTTGTGTAACGAAAGAGGTATCGAAATCATGTCGCCTCATTATCGCTCGGCACGCGATGGAAATACGACCACTATTCCTTCAGATTATTTGCCTGAAGACTATAAAGCGCCCGGATTTAAAGTTGACATGAAGAAGCATGACTAATGTTGTTTTAAAAAGCTTTTGACGGATAGTTATGCCAAAATTAGCATGCCGATTGCCAGTAAATTAAAACGTATGAAAGAGTTATTGAATTATTCAATCGTAGAACTTGGAGATTACAACCTTAAAGTTTCAATTCTCATTAAGCTAATCTTCTTGATTCTGATTGTCATCTTCTTACTGATTGGGATAAGAAAAACCATTTATAAGGCTCGACGGATTGAGATTGCCAAGAAATATTCGATTTACAGTTTGATCAAATATTTCATTCTTGTTGTAACATTTTTCTTTATATTTCAGATTTTAGGATTTGACATAACCCTGATATTGGGTGGATCTGCCGCACTATTGGTGGGATTTGGACTTGGAATTCAAAGCTTGTTTAGCGATTTTGTTTCTGGAATTATACTTCTGGTCGATTCAACCGTGAAAGTAAATGACATAATCGACATTGGAGGCCTGGTGTGTCAGGTGCAGGAAATTAATTTGCGTACCACTACAGTCTTGACCAGAGACGATAAATACATCATTGTTCCCAATACCGATCTGACCAAAAACCAGTTGATAAACTGGACGCACAGCAATATTGCTTCACGTTTCGAGATTACTGTTGGTGTCGATTATTCGTCAGACATACATTTGGTAATGAAATTATTAAAAGAAGCAGTCTTTATTCAGGAGGGCGTTTTAAAAGAACCCGAACCATTTATCCGGTTTACCGATTTTGGCGATTCGTCGCTTAACTTTTCAATTCACTTTTGGTCCGAAAAAGTATTTCGGGTTGAAAATATAAAGAGCGAAATCAGAGTGCGTATTTTTGAACTATTTAAATCGAATAACATTCAAATTCCGTTTCCTCAACGGGTTGTTCATCTGGCTAAAAATAGTGGAAGTGAGGATCTTGTTTCTACTGGCAGTGAACTTTAATCAGCAAATTGTATTTAGGTGATGTGGCATTTCAAACCCTATTTTCGGCTGGGCTTAAATTCCTTATCAACAGCAACCGATTCCTTTAAGAGCTTTACAATTGCCAATTCATCAATTTCGTCAACTGAATGATAAATCTGATAATACACTTGCTTATTGGTTCCATGAATCAGGTAGTTGTCTGGATCGGCTAATTTGTATCCCTGGCAAAACCCGAATAAGACACCTTCGCGAATGCCTCCCCATGGAACAGATCCTGGCCAAATCAGGCAAATCCGCCTATTTCCGTAGTAATAGGGTACATTGTAAGCCAGTTTTTCTTTGCAGGTTGAAGGCAAATTTTCCAGAATTATCTGCCTGAGTACATCTACAATGATGCGTTCATTTTCAGGAAGGAAGTCCCAGAATTCGACAAACGACTGAAATTTTAACCCTTTTTGAAAATCCATCTTTTCAAGTTGATGTTTAGTTCTGATTTCTGGAAAAAGAAAGTGGCACGATAGACTTACCGCACCACTTTCAACAAATTAAGTCTATCCGTTTAGAAAATGTATCGAATTGAAATAGCGCCACCGTCGCCATAAAAACCGGAAGAACCTCCCAGATCGATCATTGGTTTCCAGTCGATTCCAATGTTAAAAGGGATTTCTTTGAAATTGTATTCCAACCCAAGGATTCCATCGACTCCGATTACAGTATAATTTCTGTTATTGTTGTAATCGCGGTAATGATCGCCATTCCAGAAACCAATGTGAGCACCAACCCCATAATACCAGTTTAAACGGTCAACACCAAAAGCCTGGTTGTGTATTTCGTATAAGCCGGTAACACGGAAACCATGCCATTGTGAGTCGAAAATACCTTCAACTGCCTTATTCCCACCTAAGAAATGCTTAATGGTTAATCCGGTTCCCCAGCCTCCCCGAAGACCAATACCAGTATTGTAATCCTGTGCATTAGAATTAAGCCCCAAAAACAGGGCTACGAGTAAAACAGGCAATAATTTTTTCATGATATAAAAATTTAAGATGTTATAATTTTTTAATGAATAAACAGTTAAACTAAACTTTGGTTCGATGAATTAATACAGTTAAATTGGAATTTGCCCCACTTAGTCTTGCAAAATAAATCCTACCTTAGGTATGTTTTCAATTGTAATTGAGGGGTCTGGACCAAAATACTTGCGGAGTTTAGAGATGAAAACATCGAGGCTCCTTCCGGCAAAATAATCATTCTCGCCCCAAATGGCAGTTAAAATCTGCTCACGCCGAATTACATTATTTTTATTCAGGCATAAAAATTTGAGAATAGTACTTTCCCGCTCTGTCAACCGTCGTTTTTGTCCGTCAATTTCAAGCGACTGATTTTGAAAATCGAATTGAAACCGACCAATCTGGAAAGTATTTTCACTTGTACCTTTTGATAAATGACTACGGTTTAATATGGCCGTAATCTTATAAAACAGTTCATCCTCATCAAAAGGTTTGGTAATGTAATCGTCAACACCAATTTCGTAACCTTTCATTTTGTCTTCTTTAAGCGAACGGGCGGTCAGAAAGATAATTGGAATCTGTGGATTCAGGATCTTCATTTTTTTTGCCAAAGTAAATCCATCCATTTTCGGAAGCATCACATCCAGAATGCAAAAGTCGAAATGGCCATTTTGAAATCCGGTGAATGCGGTTAGTCCATCGCGATAAAGTTTGACGGCAAATCCTTTCAATTCCAGAAATTCAACCAACAGAAATCCAAGGTTCAAATCATCTTCGACCAACAGAATATTTACAATCCGACTCATGATGTATTCTTTTTGATTCAGTTTTGCTTAATAACGGGCAGAACAATAATAAAATTACTTCCTTTCTGATTTTCGCTTTGCACTTTTATGGAACCCTGATGAGCCTTAATAACAGTCTTCACATAATAGAGGCCAATTCCAAAACCTTTTGTGGTGTGCATATCTCCTGTCGAAATCCGGTAATATTTTTCGAAAATACGTTTGAATTCGCGGGGTGGAATCCCGATTCCATTATCGGTGACAGTAATTTCAATTTTGTGATCCAAATTTTTAGTCTCGATCCTGATGATAGGTTTTTCGACAGAATATTTAAGACTATTTGATAGCAGATTAATGAATACGTCGTTTAAATGAAGAGAATCAGCCAAAACTACCGATGCCGTTGCTTGATAATTACATTTGACTTCAGCTTCATTTTGGTTCAATTGAAAAGTCATGGATTGAATGGCATCATCGATAATTGAATGAATGTCTACAGAAACTTTATTGTAGTCGAAGCCACTATTCTCAACTGCGGCTAATTGTAAAAGCCGGTCAACCTGCCCTTGCAGTTTCTTATTTTCTTCTTTTATAGCAGTAACTAAATTTACGGTTGTTTGGTCTCCTGATTTTTGACTTCGATTCAAAATCATATTTCCGGCCAGAGAAATAGACGAAATTGGGGTTATAAATTCATGGGTGAGGTTACCGATCATGTCTTTTACCTGTTGGGCAAATGCTCGCTCTTTTCGGTAATAAGCCAGAATCATGAAAATAAATAGTATTGTGAATAGAATTAATAAGATCGAAGTTGCAAACATAATGCCTATTCGTCTTGCAATAAAAGCTCTTCTTCCGGGGAAACGAATGGCCAGATCGATACTTGCATTTGGATCGGGCGAATTGAACGACTGATGAAACAATTCACCGTTTTTGACCTTCGATGTTGGTTTTAATGACAGCGTGTCTTCACCGTTGATCAGTAGAAAATGGAAGTCGAGGTTAATGTGATAAAATCCAAGTTCTTTCTGAACGGTTGAATCGAGACGGCTTATAATATTCTGGGTAAATACTTCTTGCGAGTTAATCAAACTGTCTTTTTCAATGCTATTCTGTATGGCAGTGTTCAATTCTTCGTCTTTAGCCATATTTAATGCAGTTTGCTGAAGCGCCATGTTTACCCCTTTAGCAAAAATAGCCTCCTGCATTTTAATCGACTCCATCAGCCAGTCTACCTGAATTACAAGCAGTCCAACCATGGATGCACTAGCTAAAATAGTTAAAATCAATCTTTGTGATCTCTTGCTCAAACGGAGTTTGTGCGGCCTCATCTTTATGGTTTTTAATGCATTGTAAGGTTGCGAAAAAACTATTGATCTTAAGTTCCCTTTTCAGTCAAGTAAAGATATTTAATAAAAGCGATGTTTGGTGAAGTTTTAACAAGGCATTAACATGTCGGTAACCTTCGTTAGGTTTTTCCCACTGTACATTTGAATCGTAAAACAACAACAATTAAAACGTGAAGACAATGAAAACAATTTTAATGGTATTCGCATTGGCACTTACAATGTCTCTTGCAGG
>JBBQXI010000347.1:0-4582 GCA_038209805.1 Bacteroidales bacterium
ATCCTAGTGCATGAAATAGCCCTTGGGCAAGTCATAAATTCCTCTCAGCGATCTTCAATTGATGTACATCATTGGGTTGAGCAGAACTTCACTAAAGGCAAAATTCCGCCGTTTTCGTTTGAATACGGAGGCAAAAAATCAGAAAAATTCATTAAAAACTGGCAGTTTAAAGCTGAAAAAGGGAATGTGCTTGAACCCAATTCTGAAGTGTCGATTTTCACTTATACTGAACCTTCAGGAGGTCTTTCAGTCAAATGTACTCTGACTTTGTTTACTGATTTCCCCTCGGTTGAATGGGTGCTGAATTTTAGCAATAAATCAGCAAAAAACTCACCGATCATTGAAAAGGCTTATGCAATTGACTATTCGTTTGCGAGCCAGGATACCGGCAAATTCATTCTCCACCATTCCAAAGGAAGTAATGCAGTAGTGAATGATTTTCAACCATTTGATGAGCAAATGCAAGTCGGGAAAAATATGTACATGACCCCCGTTGGCGGACGTTCGTCGGACGATACAGCCTTCCCGTTCTTTAATATTGAAATGCCCGCACAACAAGGAATTGTAGTCGCAGTGGGTTGGACCGGGAAATGGTTTGCCGATGTTATCCAGAAAGATGAAAAATCAGTTTCCCTTAAATCAGGTATGGAAAATATGCATCTCACCTTGTATCCCAAAGAAGAAATTCGCACACCAAAAATTTGTTTGCTTTTTTGGAACGGTGAAGACCGGATGATTGGTCACAATCAATTCCGAAGATTTATTCTTGCTCATCATACCCGGAAAATTAACGGTCGCAATCCAGAGTTGCCTTTGTCTGTTGCATTCGAATTGGATGGCGCGCCTTTCCCCTGTACTGTTCATACCTGCATAACCGAATCATCAGCGTTGGCACACATCAAACGGTACCAACAATTTAAACTTACGCCTGAACTTTTTTGGATAGATGCCGGTTGGTATTCGGGTTGCGGATGGGATAAAGAAAATGGGGAGTGGCCAAAGAATGTTGGCAATTGGACGGTTGATAAAGAACGTTTCCCCAATGGACTTAAACCAATTTCCGACGCAACCCATGCCGCGGGTGCCAAATTAATGGTGTGGTTTGAGCCGGAACGAGTTTATAAAGGGACGCAGGTTTACCACGAGCACCCGAAATGGTTGCAGAGTTTACCCGATTCAGATTCATATCTATTTGATCTTGGCAATCCTGAAGCCCGATTGTGGTTAACGAATTATTTGTCGGATTTTTTCACGAAGGAAGGTGTTGATTATTACCGGCAGGATTTCAATTTTGACCCAATGCCTTACTGGAAGAAGCAAGATCCACCAGACCGAATCGGCATTTCAGAAGCAAAATACATTGAAGGTTTATACGCTTTCTGGGATAGTTTGCTTGTTCGCTTTCCCAATATGATCATTGATAATTGCGCGTCGGGCGGCAGACGAATTGATCTGGAAACCACTTCGCGAAGTACTCCATTTTGGCGCACTGATCTGGAGCAAAATTCAACTGGTCATCAAAATCACACTTACGGACTGAATTTATACCTGCCATTGCACGGAACAGCTTTGTATAAAACAGGTAATTATTATGTAAGATCGAGCTTGGGAAGCTTAGCGGTTATAAACTGGAAAGTAGATGGCAGCAACAATGAAACAATAGAAACCTATCAACAATACATTGCTGATTTTAAAAGATTAAGGCCTTATTTTTACGGCGATTATTATCCGTTAACAGTTGCTCATAAACGATATATGAATAATAATTCATGGTTAGCTTATCAGTTAAATCGTCCGGAACAGAAAGACGGAATCGTGTTGGCGTTTCGTCGTGAACGGTTTACTGAAGAATCAATGAAGATTAAATTGAACGGATTAGTTGCCGATGCTCAATATGAATTGTTTTATGAAGACAACGGTGCCAGAGTCGAAAAATCGGGAAAGGAATTAAACGACGGAATAGAACTGAAAATTTTGGACAAACCGGAATCTTTACTTATAAGCTACAAAATGATTGAGAACTAATTACATTTAAATAATTTACCAATTGGAATAACCGGCTAAATATTTAGAAATGGAACAAAATAAACTTCACTTTCTACGAAAACTGCTTTTTGCTATCCTTTGCGGATTAAGTGTAGCACTTCCATCTTTTTCGCAGGAAGACTTCACAACATACATCGATCCAAACATCGGAAGTGTTGCAACTTTGCTGACCACGAAAAATCCTACCGTTCACCGGCCACACAGCATGGTCAGGGTTTTTCCGCTTACCCGGCCAGGATTGAACGACAGATATCTTTCGGATAAAATCTTTGGATTTGCTTTCAATATGCCAGCCTACCGAATGGGAGCAGTCACCGAATTGATGCCGACCCAAGGGAAAATGACGACCTCGCGTAATAAAAATGCTTCGGGTTACGACCACGATATGGAAGAAGTACATCCGTGGTTTCACCAGGTTTTGCTCGAAGATCACGACATTACTGCCGGATGGACAACCACGGAAAGAACCGTTTGGTACCGTTTCGATTTCAGCCGGAAAGATTCGTGCAACATCTTGTTTCGTTCCGCAAATCAAGCTTCTTTTAAAATTGTGAATGAAAATAGTATTTCGGGCTGGGAAGAATTTAAGGACACCAAACAATATTTCTATGCCGAATTTAGTCAGTCCTTTACCGAAAGTGGCACATTTACAACCGATCAAATTTTGACTGGCGTTAAAGAGCTAAGCGGCGCTAAAATTGGTGCCTTTGTAAATTATAAAATGGTTTCCAATCCGGTAAGTGTCAAAATCGGAATTTCCTACATCAGCGAAGATCAGGCGAAAGAAAATCTTAAAAAAGAAAGTTCCGTGAAAAGCTTTGATCAGGTTAAAGAAGAAAGTTACCAGATCTGGAAAAAGGCCATTAACCGGATAAAAGTTGAAGGTGGAACCGAACGCCAGAAGCGGATTTTCTATACTTGCTTGTATCGTGCCAGCGAACGAATGGTTGATATTTCGGAATACGGGAAATATTACAGCGGCTACGATCACCAAATTCACGAAACCAATGGCCGCCCATTCTTTGTTGACGACTGGTTGTGGGATACTTTCCGCTGTCTCCATCCGCTTGGATTAATTCTCGATCCGCAGCAACAGGCCGACATGGTTCAATCATACATTGATATTTACCAGCAGAGCGGTTGGATGCCTGGCTTCCCACAGTTTTACGGCGACTTTCCTGCGATGATCGGGTTTCATACAGCTCCGTTAGTTTGGGATACCTATCGGAAAGGTGTTCGCAATTTTGATGTGGTGAAAGCTTACGAAGGATTGAAAAAGAATGCCACTCAGGGAACCATGTTGCCATGGAGAGTCGGGCCGATGTGTTCGCTGGATTCTTTTTATATCGAAAATGGCTGGTATCCTGCCTTGCACGATGGCGAAACAGATCCGGTTGCAATGGTTGATGGTTTCGAGAAACGGCAGGCAGTGGCCTTGTCGCTCGAACACAGTTACGACGACTGGTGTCTGGCGCAACTGGCTCAGGCATTAAATAAACCTGACGACTATGCTTATTTCCTGAAACGTTCTGCAAACTATAAGAAAGTTTATAATTCGGAAACTGGATTTATGTCGCCTAAAGATGCCAATGGAAAATGGATTGAACCTTTTGATCCGCAACTTTCAGGAGGTGTTGGCAGCCGCATGTATTTTGCTGAAAACAACAGCTATCCCTGGACATTTAACGTGATGCACGACATCCCCGGAATGATTGAACTGATGGGTGGAAATGAGAAATTTGTCGATAGACTGGATAATCTGTTTAATGAACCAAGCCACATTTCGAAATGGCAATTCATGGGGCAGTTTCCCGATGCAACCGGATTGAACGGCATGTTTCCAGCCGGAAATGAACCATCGTTTCACATTACGTATTTGTACAATTATGCCGGTCAGCCGTGGAAAACACAACGACGTATCCGCGAAATTATGGATATGTGGTTCGACGATTCACCACTTGGACTGGCAGGTGATGAAGATGGTGGCGCACTGTGTTCGTGGTATGTGTTTTCGGCCATGGGCTTTTATCCTGTGACTCCCGGTTCGAACTTGTATGCCATCGGAAGTCCTTTTTTTACAAATATCTCCATCGATTTACCCGATAAAAGGACCTTCGTCGTCGATGCCAAAAACTGTTCAAAAAAGAATAAATACATTCAATCGGCCAAATTGAACGGGAAGGTAATGAATAGCGCGTGGCTTAACCATTCCGAAATTATGAATGGCGGAAAACTTGAACTAATTATGGGCGATCGCCCCAATAAAAAATGGGGAATTGAATTAAAGTAGGTCATTTAAACTCTTATCCTCGGTAAAAGTTTAAATGAAAAAGTTTAACATTGAAAATCATAATTCTTAAAAATCATAAAGTTGGATTATGAAAATGGATATGTAGCTAGTGTTGTGTTAGCTTGGCTTTGTCAAGCACCAGTCACCCTGAACTTGTTTCAGGGTCTCATGCTATTAAGAGATGCCGAAACAAGCCTTCGACGTGAGCTCAGTCGAACGTTCGGCATGACGATCCGTCATAAGCTC
>JBBQXI010000348.1:0-4578 GCA_038209805.1 Bacteroidales bacterium
CATTTCCAAACGCACGATTGAGTGGTTTGAAACGCAATCAGGTAATCGGCCGGATCAACAGGGTCGAGGCAAAAGATTTCGATTTTCGCTCCTGTTTCTTTCTGGAAATGAATTCTGGCGCGGATAACTTTCGTGTTGTTGAAAATTAGCAAACTGTTCGAAGGTAACAATTCAGGTAATTTTCCAAATTGTGAATCCTGAATCTGGCCATTCTTCCAAACCATCAATTTCGACTGATCGCGTTCATCCAAAGGATATTTGGCAATTTTTTCGTCCGGCAGATCGTAGGCATAATCGCTGATCGAAATGCCTGTCACTTTCTCCAAAAGGTTATTTGTATTTTCCATAGTATTCAGCGGCCAAAAATACAGAAACTTTTGAATCTTGAATCCCGAGTCTTGATTCTTCTGACTTCCGACTACTGACTTCGGACTTTTATCGTAGTTTTGTGTAAAATTTTCAGAAGATGATAAAAGCAGGAGATAAAGTTCGGTTTTTGAATGCCGTTGGTGGCGGGGTTGTGAAATCGGTGATCAATAAAACCATGGTAAATGTTGAAGATTACGATGGCTTCGAAGTTCCAACCTTGATTAGTGAATTGGTTGTTGTGGATGATGCCAATTCGATGAATTCAGAAAAGCGCCACGCTAAAATTCGGGCAGACGAGAAAAAGGAAGCCATAGAAGTGAAGAAAGAACAGCCTAAAGTTGAACCCAAATACATTGCCGGAAAAGATTCACCCGATTGTTATTTTGCTTTTGTTCCTCAGAACGAAGCGAATCCTGTGGAAGGCGAATTGAAGGTTTACCTGGTGAATAACAGCAATAATTTTGTGCTTTATAACTATAGCCACCTGAAGAATAAGGTTTATCGTAGTGTTGAATCAGGCAAGATGAATCCTAACAGCAAGCGATATCTCGAAAGTTTTACCCGAATGGATTTGAATGAACTTCCCGATTTTCAATTTCAGCTTGTATTTTTCAGAGAAGAATCATCATCGCTCGAAAGTCCTGTGGTAAAAAGTTTTCGTTTGAATCCGGTTAAGTTTTATCGACTAAATAGTTATGAAAAAACCAGGTACTTCACTCAGAATGCAATTGTTTTTTCTTTGCTCGAACCCGATATGGAAACTGAAGTTGCTAAACTTTCAGAAGCAGAAATGACTAAAATTGTGCTTGAAAAAGAGGAGCCCAAGATGGTTGTAAAGCGCACTGTCTCTCCTGATCTGGTCGAAATTGATCTGCATATTCACGAGTTATTGGAAGATACGCGTGGTTTGGCCAATCACGAAATGCTCGAAGTTCAGTTGGGACGGTTTCGCAACGAACTGGAAACTGCCATCGCCAACGGAACCCGTCGGATTGTATTTATTCACGGTATCGGAAACGGGACACTCAAACAGGAACTTCGGAAAGAACTCAGTACGAAATACAAAAAGTATTACTTTCAGGATGCTAGCTTTAAAGAATATGGCTACGGCGCAACGATGGTAATTTTGAAGAATGCCTGAATTAAAGAGTGATCAGTCGCAGAATCGGCTTTGCTGAACACTGAGACTGAACACTTTTTACTAGTATTCTCCGGTGACGTCAGTCAATACCTCAAATCCGGTTTCAGTAATCAGAATGGTATGTTCAAATTGTGCTGAAAGTTTGTTGTCAATTGTTCTTGCTGTCCATTTATCTGTTTTGTCAACAACGGCACTTGCCCGTCCCTGATTAATCATTGGCTCAATCGTGAAAGTCATGCCAGGTTTCATTAATGGGCCAGTATTCCGGCGCGAGGTATGATCAATTTGCGGTTCTTCATGAAAATCAACTCCGCAACCATGTCCACAAAACTCGTAAACTACACTGAATCCTTTGGCTTTGGCGTATTTGCTGATGGCAAAACCGATGTTCCCAAACTGATTCCCGGGTCTAACTTGTTGGATGCCCAAATCCAAACAATGTTTAGTCACCTCAATTAATTCCTGAGCAATTGGCGATACTTCACCAACCGTGTACATTTTACTGGTATCGCCATAGTAGCCATTCAGAATGGTTGTCACGTCAATGTTTAATATGTCACCATTCTTTAAAATGGTTTTTTCTGAAGGAATTCCGTGGCAAATCACTTCGTTGAGTGAAATACAGCACGATTTTGGGTAGCCTCCGTAACCCAATGTAGCAGGAATAGCACCGTTTTCACGGATATAAGCTTCAATTTTTTGATCCAGAAATTCGGTTGAAACACCTTCTTTTACGAAGGGAGCGATAAATTCAAGTGTTTGACCAGCGAGTTTGCTGCTTTTCCGGATTCCTTCAATCTGAGCCGGAGTTTTTATGATAATCTTTTCCATGACACATTTAAAATTTGTGCAAAAGTCGTTAAATCGATTGGTAATTCAAAACTGAACAATAGATTTGCACAAAGGTTTAAAATATCTGTTTCCAAATGGAAAAGTATCAGGAACAAATCAGCATTAAGTCGTATCATACGAATCAATACGGACAGGCATCTATTTCTTCGTTGTTCAATATTCTGATCGAAGCAGCCTGGGCACATGCTCAGGTGATGGATTGGGGATACGACAGTTTGAAATGCAATAATCTGTTTTGGGTGCTGTCACGTATGTATTTTCAGGTCGAAAAATACCCTTCATGGCAAGATCAGATTACGCTGAATACCTGGTCGGCCGGAACTGATGGCATGTATGCTTACCGCGAATACATTCTTGAGAATGATAAAGGCGAAGTAATTTTACGCGCTAGTTCTGCCTGGCTAATTCTGGACATGGAAACCCGCAAAATATTCCGATTAAGTGAATTTAGAGACACTTTCCCTAAACGAATTGATCCAAATGCCTGTCGCTCGCCCAAACGAATTAAACCTGATGCTCATACGAATGAGCTTATTTATTATCCGGTTTTATTCAGCGAACTAGATATCAATAAACACTTTAACAGTGTAAAGTACATGGAGCGTGTGCTTGACGATTTTGGTATTGATTTTCTGAATAGTCATGAACCGGCAGAACTCGAAGTGAATTATCTGAAGGAAGGACAGGCTGGCGATTCGATTGCGGTAACATGCACAAATATATCAGAATCGGAGACCCTGAATCGTCTGATTCGCGAATCGGATGGCGCCGACTTGTGCGTGATGCGCATAGTTTGGCGCGAAAGAGTTTCTGATAATGGATAGACGATGGTTAAGCCGCACTTCCTTCTATTGGCTTAATTTCGTTTAACTCACTTTCTTTTTGAGTCCCTTCTTCTTCTAAATCGTAGTCGTTCTGTAATCCAAGCCAAAATCTTGGGCTATTCCCGAAAAATTTAGAAAGACGGAGGGCAGTGTCCGCAGTAATTCTGCGGTTTCCTTTCAAAATTTCACTTACGCGGGTTTGTGGGATAAAGGTTTCTTTGGCCAGCCGATAGGCCGAAATACCAAGTGGTATCAGAAATTCTTCATTTAAAATCTCTCCGGGATGTATGTTTTTTAGCCTTTCCATATTCGATCCTTTTAATGATAATCAATTATTTTAACGTCAAACGCATCATTATTTGTCCAACTGAAAATGATCCGCCATTGAATATTGATTCGAATACTGTAATATTCAGACCGCTGACCTTTAAGTTTTTCCAATTGGTTTGCAGGAGGAATTCGCAAATCATTAATGTCTTGTGAACTATTAATCATTCTCAATTTTCTTCTTGCAGCATCCTGAATTTCAATTGGCAACTTCTTCGAACGGATTCCATTCCATATAAGTTCGGTCTCTTTGTCGCCAAATTCTTTAATCATTTTCAGTTATTTACGCTAGTCGATACTAACGCCAAAGGTAGGTAATTCAAAATAAATGTCAAAATTTATTTTCCGGAATACCACTCCAATATCTTTTCAACCTTTTCATCCAAAGGCATGTATCCATCCAGCCAATGAATATCTGTTCCCTGGTTTTCCATCCGGCGAAACCAAGTCATCTGGCGCTTGGCAAATTGGTGAATGGCTACATTTAATCCGTCGAACATTTGCTGATAGGAGAGTTGTCTGGTGAGGTGCTGAGTCATGTATTTGTATTCCAGTCCGTAATAGGTGAGCTGTTCCGGAGTTAAACCGCTATCGAGTAATCGCTGAACTTCATCCAGCATTCCTTCTTTCAGTCGTTGTTTTAGGCGACTGGTGATGCGTTTCCGGCGCGAATCGCGGTCGAATTTTACGCCAACCACCAAACTCCTGATTTCAGGCATTCCGGTATCAATTTCAGGATGAGTCAGGTAATATTCTTCAATTTCAATGGCGCGTATGGCCCGTTTCACACTTTCCGTATCGGTTTGATTGTGCAGATAGTTTTTATAGCCTTTCAGAATTATTTCCAATTCCCACAATAATTTATCGTCCAGCTCTTCGCGAAGTTTTTCGTTTATCGGAACCTGAATCAGTTTATAGTTTTTCAGAATAGCTTCCAGATACAGGCCGCTTCCACCACACATGACCGGAAGTTTTCCACGTTCACTGATGTCGGCAAAAACCTTCAAAAAATCTTTTTGGTATTCATACACGTTGTACTCGTAACCCGCGTCAACAATGTCGATG
>JBBQXI010000349.1:0-4555 GCA_038209805.1 Bacteroidales bacterium
AATTTTTGATGAGCGATTTGTTATTGAAAAGTATCAATCTGTTTTGATTGAAAATAATGGTGTGACTTTATTCTGAATATAAGCTAATTGTTGATGTATTTGTGGTTGTAAAGTTTTGAAAATGCAGAGAAGATGATGCGTCGAATATATTTTAATATAGAAAAGCTAGAAATAAATACATATTCTAATCGATTGATAATACCAATTGCCAGAGAGAATTTAATGTTCTTCAACTCTCCCAATTCCATTTTCCATAAGTTACTTGATAATCCGTATTCACCAAAATGAGCTTTTCCTCCTCCTGTAATTACCATGCTTTCATTTAGTTGATAACAATTATATCTGTTGCAAATTCGTATAAAAAAATTGCCATCTTCAGCATATCTCTGAGTCTCATCAAATAGACCAATATCATTCAGAATCGATTTTCTAAAAATGACAGTTGGCGTTAGAAGAACAAACCTAATTAGGAGTGACTTAGCACTTATTTTATTTAATAATCCTAAATTCTTAAGTCCTATTTTTTGTAATATTTCTCCGTTTCGTGCTGTTGCTAATAAATCTATACTTCGATTTTGGTTCAAAGTTTCAACTTGACGCTCTATCTTGACAGGTAGCCATTCGTCGTCACTATCAAGAAAGGCAATCCAGTTTCCTTTCGCAATAACCATTCCTGAATTACGCGCTGAAGATACCCCTTTGTTTTTTTGCTGAATAAGGTTTATTGATATTGTTGGATTTGTGTAAGTATATTCTTGAACAATCTGAGCTGATTTGTCTGTAGATCCATCATCAATAACAATGATTTCAACTATTCCGTTGTACGTTTGGGCTATTACCGAATTTAAACATGCAAGAATCGTTTTCTCTGCGTTGTACATTGGAATAATAACGGAAATATTATATAGGTCTTCAGACATAGTAATAAATAGATTTTTTAATTAAAACGGTTTTAATCGATAAATTCGGATAGCGTTTTTAAATTTTAACAAGGCGTTATACCCCAAAAAAAAGATAAATAATTTTCTGACCCCAATAATCAGAAATAATAAAATTAGTTTAAGAGAGTTTTGGAATATTTTTAGAACACCAGATTTGAGTATGTTTTCAATAGCCTTAGAGATTGCAAATTTTTCAGCTTTAAAACAAAAATATACAGACATCATTGTTGCGAACGCCAAATAATAGCCTGTAATATTGCCTTTCGAAAATCGTTTAATTTCTTCTTCTGAAATATTTTGAATAAAGAACAGATGTAAATTATCCCTTTCTGAATGACCCGTATCCTTTAGTCTTATTGTATCTTGGCTATCATGTAAGCGAGATTGGATTAGAATTTTTTGTTGATGTATAAAATCAAATTTTGCTGAAATTTTGAACCAAAGATCATAGTCCTGAGTTGTTTTTAATGAAGTGTCAAAAAGTCCGCATTTTTCAAAACAAATTTTAGGAACTATAAGACTGCATCCATTAATTAAACCCTCTTTTATAAACGCAGGTCTGAAATATTCGGAAGGGTAGTGGGGCAAATTTAGTTGAGATAAGAATATTGAATTTTTGTCGATATATTCTACATCAGAATATAATACGACCTCTCTATTAATGAGTTGTGACAAAAAATCAACTTGTGTTCCAATTTTATGGGCAAAATATTTGTCATCGTGGCTTAACCATGAAAAATATTCGCCTTTCATTTCTGCGATTCCCAGATTCAAGGCTGTAGCAACACCTCCGTTTTCTTTTTCGAAATACCTAATCCGTTCGCCATAACTTAATGCAATATTTCTGGTTGCTCCATTATCTTTTGAGCCATCATTAATAACCAGAACTTCAATGTTTGAATAGGTTTGTTCCAATGCCGAATCAATGGCTTCGGCCATGTAATTGGTGCCATTGTACACAGGTATTACGATTGAAACTAGAGGGGTGAAATTATTCATACTCTTTCCAGACACGCTGTTTGATGAAATTCGTATAGCTTAAAATTATTTTCAGTACTTTGTCAGATACGCCTGGTGCAAAGTAGTCGCTTACTAATGGAATTGATCTTCGCTCACTTCTTTCCATGCTTATGGCAACAGGAATGGATTCCAATACCCTTTCCGTATTTAGCCCCGTCATAATGGCAACGCCTTCTTCCATCCCCTCGGGTCGTTCATGAACATCGCGTAAGTTTATCGCCGGGAAGTTTAATATTGATGCTTCTTCGCTAATGGTGCCACTATCAGAAATTACACAATAGGACTTTTTCTGGAGTTGAATATAGTCAAAGAACCCGAGCGGTTTTAAAGTTTGAATCAATGGGTGGAGTTTAATTCCAAATGAATCAAGTTTTTTACGTGTTCGGGGATGCGTTGAAAATATAATCGGATAATTGTATTTTACACATACTTTGGATAATATATCAGCAATTTTTCTTAATCTCGCTTCCGCATCAACATTTTCTTCCCTGTGTGAGCTTACTACAAAGTATTTATCGCTTTCGAGTGACAGTCTTTCAACAATATCGGAACTTTCAATTTTTTCTTTGTAGTAGTTAAGCACTTCATACATCGGGCTACCTGTTTTTATAATTTGTTCCGCCGGAAATCCTTCTTTCAAAAGGTATTCCCGTGCAATTGAACTATATGGCATGTTGATATCCGAAGTGTGATCAACTATCTTTCGGTTTATTTCTTCGGGAACCCTTTGGTCATAGCACCTGTTTCCCGCTTCCATGTGAAAGACAGGAATCTTTCTTCTCTTAGCCGGGATTACTGCGAGACTGCTGTTTGTGTCTCCCAAAACAAGCATTGCTTCAGGTTTTTCAATATTTAATACCTCATCAAATTTTGAGATGATATTTCCAATTGTTGCCGCAGCCGTTTCGCCGGCAGCATCAAGAAAATAATCCGGTTTGCGAAGATCAAGATCCTCAAAGAAAATCTTATTCAATTCGTAGTCATAATTTTGACCAGTATGAACCAAAATATGATCTGTAAATTGATCCAATTTATGGATTACCCGCGATAAACGAATTATTTCGGGTCGTGTACCAACAACAGTGATAATTTTCATGGTAATCTCTTCTATAATATTAAATATTTCACCACGTTTTATTTATGCTCCAAATGTTCTTTTATATAGGGCAGATCCAGTAGCAAAGCCTTCAGTTCTTTCTGATTTAACCTGTAGGTATTGTGCGAATTGTATTCATCAACTAACTCTATTTTATCACTCCCGCTGTCAAAATACTGAGAGTAGTTCAGGTCCCTGCTGTCAGCAGGGACTTTAAAATAGTTCCCCATATCTATTGATCTGATAGCCTCCTCCTTAGAAAGTAGCGATTCATATAATTTCTCTCCATGTCTGGTGCCAATTGTCTTTATTTCTGTGTTTGAATTGAAGATTTCCATTAATACTACTGCCAAATCTTCAATTGTTGCAGCCGGTGATTTCTGTACAAAAATATCGCCCTGAGCCCCGTTGGAGAAAGCAAAAAGAACTAAATCAATAGCATTTTCAAGCGACATCATAAAACGAGTCATGTTCGGATTGGTAATGGTAATAGGCTTTTTGTTCAAAATCTGATCAATAAATAAAGGAATAACAGATCCTCTTGATGCCATAACATTCCCATATCTTGTTCCGCATAAGGTCGTTTGTCCGGTTAATAGATTCCTTGATTTGGCTATCATTACCTTTTCCATCATGGCTTTCGACATTCCCATGGCATTAATCGGGTAAACGGCTTTGTCTGTGCTCAAAACAACCACATTCTTTACGCCATTTTGAATTGCTGCGTCAATGGTATTGCCAGTTCCTAGAACGTTTGTTTTCACTGCTTCAAGCGGGTAGAACTCGCAGGAAGGTACTTGTTTTAATGCGGCAGCAGAAAATACATAATCGACCCCACGCATGGCTGACTGCAATGAATCTATTTCCCTGACATCGCCAATATAAAACTTGATTTTATCGTTTTTATACTTGTGACGCATGTCATCCTGTTTCTTTTCGTCCCTGCTGAAAATCCTGATCTCTTTAATATCAGTATTTAAAAAGCGGTCGAGTGCAGCATTTCCAAATGATCCGGTTCCTCCGGTTATTAAAAGTGTTTTCCCTTGAAACATGATTGTATTTTTTAGATTGAGCGTTTGTACCCAAATTGGTTAAAATTAGTATACATTTTTGTTACGAGTTCTTCCCAGTTTGGTGAACTGTACCCAGTTATTTCTTTGAATCTGGTTGATAAAAGCGATTTATTGTCGGAAAAGTTATCGTAGGGCAGAATTTCTATTTTCTTTTTATAAATTTTTGAAACCAGCTTTAATAATTCGTATTTAGATATTGGACTGGAGGATACCTGATATAAACCAGAAAGATTCTCTGATGGAATAATATATTCAGCAATAATCCTTGAAATTTCGATGGTTGGAAATCCGGTATAGATCGCATTGGTATATCCTTTTACACTTCCAGTCTGTGATAGAAACCATTCGATAAGGCTTAGATTAGAACTTAACTCATGACCGATAATGGAAGTGCGGATAGTCACTGAGTTATCGTATTTAACCTC
>JBBQXI010000350.1:0-4552 GCA_038209805.1 Bacteroidales bacterium
CCTCAAGTCTCCAGCCATAAACTACCAACGTACAGGTGATCAAAAATACCTGAAAGCCTTAAAAACTGGCTTTACCGATTTGATGACACTTCATGGATTGCCAATGGGGATTTTTTCGGCAGATGAAGATTTGCACGGAAATGATCCGACCAAGGGAACTGAACTTTGTGCCATTGTTGAATCAATGTATTCGTTGGAAAAAATAGGTGCAATTACTGGCGATCCATTCTATATGGATGCTTTGGAGCGTATGGCATTTAATGCACTTCCCTCGCAAACAACCGATGACTATAACAACAAGCAATATTTTCAGATTGCCAATCAGGTGCAGATTTCGCGCGGTGTCTTTAATTTTTCGCTGCCCTTCGACCGTGAAATGAATAATGTGCTTGGGATGCGAAGTGGCTACACCTGCTGTCTGGCCAATATGCATCAGGGTTGGCCAAAATTCGCCCAACATTTGTGGTACAAAAATGAAAAAAATGGGTTAGCAGCGTTGGTTTTTAGTCCAAATACGGTTAAAACAACCGTTGGAAGCGATAATACTGAAATTGAAATTGTGGAAAACACAACTTACCCTTTTGACGAAAAAATTCAGTTCGATCTGAAAATGAAGAATTCGGTTGAATTTCCGTTTGACATTCGAATACCGGCATGGTGTAAAAATCCGTCGATCAAAATAAACGGTAAAAAGCTACCGATTGAAAACAATGGTCAAATCGTCTCAATCAATCGCAAATGGTCGGACCTCGACCAATTGGTTGTTTATTTCCACATGGAGGTCACCACTTCAAACTGGGGCAGAAATTCCACTGCAATAGAACGCGGGCCATTGGTTTATGCGCTTAAAATCAAAGAGCGCTGGGAAAAAGGAAATGACGAAAAAGAAGGCGACTACTTTTCGGTATTTCCTGAATCGAATTGGAATTACGGCTTAGTTCAGGATGCGGTTCTGAATCCAAAGGAACATATAAACGTTTCGGAGGTTAAAACTGCAAATTCTGATTTTGTATGGAATCTTAGTCATGCACCAATCGAGATAACTGTTCCAGGCAAGCAGATTCCAGGCTGGAAAGCTATTGAAGGAGTTGCTTACCAGCCTGTAACCGCCCGTGATGGTGTTTACAAAGGAAAAGTCTCTGAAAAAACAGACCAACTAACTTTAGTTCCGATTGGTTGTACCAAGGTCAGAATTGTAGCATTTCCGGTTGTAAAATAGAATTCAAATGATCAAAAAAAAATATCTAAACCTCTTTGTACCAGCTTGAATACATTCCATAGGCTTTGGCAATGCGTTTAATTTCGCCTTCGAGCAATTCAGGTCCTATATCTTTTATTTTCTTCGCTGGGATACCTGCGTAAACCGTACCACTTTCTACTCGGGTTCCTTTGCTGACTACTGATCCGGCAGCCACAATGCTGTTGCTTTCAATCACAGCTTCATCAAGAACAACAGCGTTCATTCCAATCATCACATTGTCATGAATGGTGCAGCCATGAACAATTGCACCGTGCGCAATAGTTACATTATTACCAATGTTCGTGGGCGATTTCTGGTAAGTGGCATGAATTACAGCATTATCCTGGACATTCGTATTGTTGCCTAAGCGAATGTAATGAACGTCGCCACGCAAAACGGCCCCATACCAAATACTACAATCATTGCCTGTTACAACATCACCAATTATCGTTGCCGTTTCGGCCAAAAAACAGTTTTCGCCAAATGCCGGTGTTTTTCCTAAAATTGTTTTTATGAGTGCCATTTCAGAATTCATTTTTAAAATTGAACAACAAAGATACGAAACAAAAGAAAGAACTATTCTGTCAAAATATTTAGACTCCTAGCTGAAATCAAAAAAGATCAAGAGAAAAGCATTTCACACATAATAATACAAAACATTGAAATAGAGACACTTATATCAACACAATTACCCAAAAACTAATTTATATGGTGACAAAAGTCAAGATAAATAATTAAGATTATCCTATTCCGCTTAAAATTAATGGTTATTTTTGCTGCTTCAATAAATAAAATATTCAAGCAAAATGAGCTGGAATTTTTCTGTTTAATAATTTCGGAGCCGATCCTACAACAATTTCAAAGCAAAAAGACCAGAATTAAATTAATATATCATACAAAACGAGCCATAAGAAAGGTTTTCTTCTTCTCTGAGGATAATTAAAATGGCGAGTTTCATCTTGCTAATAAAAAATAACAAATTACAAACAGATGAAAGATGCAAAGGTTATTGAACTTGAGGAGGTAGCCATAAGGTTTTCCGGAGACTCTGGCGATGGAATGCAGTTGACTGGAACATTGTTTTCAGACACTTCGGCACTGTTCGGAAACGATATTTCTACATTTCCTGATTATCCCTCCGAAATCAGAGCACCTCAGGGAACCGTAGGTGGAGTATCAGGTTTTCAGGTACAATTTGGGAAAAAGAAAATTACCACACCAGGAGATTTGGCACATGTACTTATTGCCATGAACCCTGCTGCGTTAAAAGCGAATGCAGCATTCATGAATCCGGGCGGTACCATTATTTTTGATGTAGATTCATTTTCTGAAAAGAATTTTGCCAAGGCTCAATTTCAGACATTAGATCCTTTTGCCGAATTAAAACTGGATGATTATTTCAAAATTCCTGTGCCGATTACCAGCCTTACCAAAGAAAGCCTTAAAGATCTGGAACTCGACAACAAGAGCGTTTTGCGTTGTAAAAACATGTTTGCCCTTGGCTTGATTTGCTGGATGTTCGAACGTCCGCTGGATTATATCGAACGATTTATCCAGAACAAATTTGGCAAAAAAAGCCCGTTAATTGCTGAAGCTAACCTGAAGGTGCTTCACGACGGATACAACTACGGCATGAATATGCAGCATGCAACCCCACGATTCATTGTGCATCCTGCACCGATCGAAAAAGGAATTTACCGCAACATTAACGGAAACCTTGCAACTGCCTGGGGACTTTTAGCCGCTGCCGAAAAATCTGGACTGAATCTGTTTATCGGCTCTTACCCCATCACCCCAGCTACAGATGTTTTACAAGCTTTAGCCGAGCGGAAAGACCTTGGTGTAAAATCATTTCAGGCTGAAGACGAAATCGCCGGAATTTGTACTACGATAGGAGCTGCATTTGCAGGTCATTTGGCAGTAACATCAACATCTGGTCCCGGATTTGCATTAAAAGCAGAGGCACTGGGACTTTCGGTGATGGCTGAATTACCCATTGTTGTAGTAAATGTACAACGTGGCGGTCCTTCAACCGGACTTCCGACCAAAACAGAACAATCAGATTTATTACAAACATTATACGGAAGAAACGGCGAAAGCCCTTTGGTTGTGCTTGCCGCAAGTACTCCGTCCGACTGTTTTTACTATGCTTACCTTTCAGCAAAAATTGCACTCGAACGAATGGTTCCTGTTGTGCTTTTAACTGATGGATTTTTAGGCAACGGAAGCGAGCCTTGGAGAGTGCCCAACATGAGCGAATTGCCATCGATCACTCCACGTAAAGCAACCAATCCTGAATTATTTAAACCATATAACCGTGATCCGGAAACATTAGCCAGAGAATGGGCAGTTCCCGGAATGGAAGGATTTGAACACCGAATTGGTGGATTAGAAAAAAATGCTGCCGGAGGCGTTAGCCACGATCCCGAAAACCACCACATCAATACCCAAATCAGAGCCGAAAAAGTGGCAAAAGTCGCTGATATGATTCCGGAATTGGAACTTGTTGGTGAATCTGAAGGCGATTTACTGGTTGTTGGCTGGGGTGGAACTTATGGTCATATGATCAGTTCTGTTCGCGCCATGCAGGATGCCGGCAAAAAAGTAAGCCTGGCTCATTTTAATTACATTAAACCATTACCAAAAAATACAGCTGAAGTTTTCAGTAAATTCAAAAAAATAGTTGTTTGCGAATTAAATCTGGGACAATTTGCCAGCTATTTGCGCGACAGTGTACCTGGTTTCCACTACTATCAGGTAAACAAGATGAAGGGACTACCATTCTCGGTACACGAATTAGTTGAAAACTTTGAAAAAATACTGGAGGCTTAATCATGACAAAATTCAATTATACTGCCAAAGATTTTAAAAGTGCTGCCGAAGTTCGCTGGTGTCCTGGATGTGGCGATTACGCGATTATGAATGCGGTTCAGAAGACTATGGCCGACATGGACATCGCACACAAAGATTTTGCCGTTATTTCCGGAATTGGTTGTTCATCGAGGTTTCCGTATTACATGAGTACTTACGGCTTTCATACCATTCATGGTCGTGCTGCGGCTATCGCTTCCGGTGTTAAATCGGCTAACCCGGCATTGACTGTTTGGGTAATTACCGGCGATGGAGATTCTCTGGCCATAGGTGGAAACCACTTCATTCACCTGGTTCGTCGTAACATTAACCTGAATCTGGTTCTTTTCAATAACAAAATATATGGTTTGACTAAAGGCCAGTATTCGCCTACATCAGACCGTGGTAAGATTACCAAAACTTCACCGTTTGGAACTATTGAAGACTCGTTTGTTCCGGGAC
>JBBQXI010000351.1:0-4525 GCA_038209805.1 Bacteroidales bacterium
AGTATCCTGATTAAACGAAATGGTGTAATAAGGCATAACTGCCGAAGCCATTCCTGTTTTGCCTTCAAGTTTGAAAGCTCCTTCGGTAAATGGTTTTAAATGATCTTTAATGTTTTTGCCCGGATAAACAGCATACTCGCCATAACCAAAATGCGCATCGCGACCACCTTCTTCGGGACCGCCGCCCGGCCAGTGTTTCACCATTGCATTCACACTTTTATAGCCCCAGCCTCCTGAAATTTCATCAGCGCCGGCTGAAGTTTGGAAACCATCGACATAAGCCCTTGCCATGTCAACAGCCAAATTTGGATCTTCACCCATAGTTCCTTCGAAACGACTCCAACGAGGTTCTGTACCCAGATCAATTTGTGGTGAAAGCGCGGTAGCAATGCCCAAAGCACGGTATTCTTTCGAAGCAATTTCGCCAAACTGTTTCATCAACTCCGGATCAAAAGATGCAGCAACACCCACAGTTGCAGGCCACATTGAAATTTTACCTCCTGCACCCAAATTGTATTCAGCATTCGAATCGGTTCCATGGCGAGGGTCGGAACTGTTATTTGCCGGAATACCAAACCCAATGCCTTCGACTAAAGCCTGAGCATTGTTGTTCCATTGTGCAGCAATAGCAGGACTTTCAATCGTGGTAATTAAAACATGGCGAAGGTTATCGTCTGTCAGGAATTTTTTCTGCTGGTCAGTCAAATCACTTGATTTGGCTCCGCTTTCTTTAAAAGGTTTCGAATTGTAGGTAGAGCTGCCAAAAGGACCGCCCCCGCCTGATGGAATAGCCTGATGGGCGCTATAAAGCATAAGGCCTGCAATTTGCTCAACCGACAATTTCGCTGCCAAATCTTTGGCTCGTTCGTCAACTGGCAAGCGCCAGTCTTCGTAGGGATCGAGTTTCCCGTTTTTATTCAGGTCTTTAAATGCCAGTTGGTCAACAGTCAGAATCTTGATTCCGGATGTCGCAGAATAAGCAAGGGTTTGGCCACTTTCATTGGTAATCAACTTGAACGTTCCCTTATCGGTTTCTTTCCATTTTGGGCTGCAGCCAAAGCTCAAAAGCAAAGATGCAATTAGTCCCAGCTCACAAAATTTGGTTAGGCTTTTCATTTCACAGGTGTTTTAGTTATAGGTTATTTAAAGTTTCAACAATCAGGAATAGTGCTAGATAAAAGATCCCCGCTTAAAATCATAAAGGTTAAAAGCAGGGATCCATATTCCTAAACCAACTAAATTTAATTAACTAATCTTATTTTGAAACCAGTTTATTGATTTCGCGTGAAGGAGCTAAGGCCTTGGTCACTTTGCCTGCACTCAATTCCTTACCGATTTTAAAGCTTCCTGTCTGTTTGATATTTAAAGATGAAGCTCCTACTTTCAATATGTAATTTCCAGCTTCGGCAATCCATGAAGATGTTGCTTCATCGAACGATGCAAAATCTTTCGGTTCAATCGTGAAACTTACTGTTTGCGATTCGCCCGGATTTAATCGTTTGGTTTTACCGTATGCTGCCAATGTTTCTTCAGGTTTTTTCAATTTTCCGGATGGAGAACCAACATATACCTGAACAACTTCGCGACCTGCAACCGATCCAGTGTTCTTCACATCAACCGAGAAAGTAAGCTTTCCGGAGAAATTAGTATTGGCAAGTTTCAGGTTCGAGTATTCGAAAGTGGTGTACGACATTCCATAACCAAATTCGTAGGCTACCGGAACTTTAAACGTATTGTAGTAGCGGTAACCCACATAGATATCGTCTTCATAAATCACTTCCCATGGCGTACGACGCATAAAAGAAAATCCTGAAAGATCAGCAGCAGCATCTTTTTTATCAGATTTCTCGGCTACTCCCGGGAAATTTTTTGCTGAAGGAGCATCGGCATATGTCATTGGGAAAGTAGCGGCCAATTTTCCTGAAGGATTCACTTTTCCTGATAATACATCAACAACAGAGTTTCCGCCTTCCTGTCCGGGCTGCCATGCAACCAAAACAGCATCAACTAAATCGCGCCAGCTTGCAACTTCAACTACTCCGGGAATATTCAGCACAACAATGGCTTTTTTACCCTTGGCATGGAAGGCGCTGGCCACATTTTTAATCATATCTTTTTCCGTTTTATTCAGTCTGAAATCACCTTCGGTATCCGTGCGATCGCGACCTTCCCCTGCATTACGACCAATGGTAATTAATGCAATATCATCTTTGGCAGCAAATTTCTTTGCTAAATCAGCAGTTACAGTCATTTCCGAAATTGGTTGTTTTCCCATCATCAAGGCCATAAGCGGATTATTCGATTTTGGAGCCTGAGCCCTCATGTGATCCATATATGCACCGTAAACAGTGGTCAAAACATCATCAGGGGTATAACCTCCATTGGTTAAACCTTCGAACAGAGAAATGGTATAAGCTTCGTTTACATCGCCACTACCGCTACCACCAGCAATAAAATCGTAGGATGTATTTCCGAAAGCTGCAATATTCTTTACTCCTGAAGGAATTGGAAGTGTATTTTTATCATTTTTCAGCAAAACCATACCATCGGTAGCAGCCTGACGGGTAACTTGGGCATGTGCTTTTAAATCAGGAGTATTCGAATACGGATATTTGTTGTAGCGAGGAGCTTTCATCATGATGGTTAAAATCCTGCCAATGTTACGATCCAAAATTTTCACATCAAGCTTTCCATCTTTTACAGCAGCGATAATATCAGCAATTTGCTTGGGCTGACCAGGCTGAATCATATCGTTTCCGGCAATCATTTGAGCAACTACATCGCTGCCGCCACCCCAGTCAGTCATTACATAACCCTTGAAATCCCAGTCGGTACGCAGAATTTTGGTCAACAAATCATTACTTTCAGAAGTATAAGTACCATTGATTTTGTTGTACGACGACATTACAGTCCAAGGTTGAGCTTCCTTCACGGCAATCTCGAATCCTTTCAGGTAAATTTCGCGCAATGCACGTTCGCTCACAATTGTATTTACCGACATGCGGTTTGTTTCAGAATTGTTTGCAGCAAAATGCTTAAGCGATGTACCAACTCCATTCGACTGGATACCTTTTATCATGGCAGCGGCAGTCTTACCGGCAACAAGCGGATCTTCAGAATAATATTCGAAGTTACGGCCGCAAAGCGGATCTCGCTGAATATTAATTGCCGGGGCTAATAAAATATCGGAGCCATATTCTTTTACTTCACTTCCCATTGCCTGACCTACCTTAGTAACCAATTCAGTATCCCAGGTCGAAGCCAGAACGGTACCGATCGGGAATGCAGTGCAATAATAAGTTTTTAAATCACCTTTGCGAATAGGCTGAATACGCAAACCGGCAGGTCCATCACTTAAAACCTGAGTTGCAATGCCTAAATCAGTGAATTCTGATGAATTACCAGCAGATCCTGGTAAATATTTGCGAATGCGCTTCACCATTTCAGAATAAACCGGATCCTTTGAATCGCCTTCTCCACCAAATCCAGCAGGCATTTTAGCTTTTATAGAATCAGGCATTTCGAAAAACATACCAGTACCGATAACCAATTGAGCTTTCTGTTCAAGAGTCATTTTTGAAATGATTTGCTGAACCTTCTGATCGTCAGTCGATTTTGCAGTAGCAGTTTTTAGCTGAAAAGCCATTAGAAACATGGAAAATACAACAGTAAAAACCATTGTTGAACGGAGCCATTTAATTCTCATTTGTATTATTTTTTAGTTTGAAATTTCTTTGTGTCACCACGACGCAATGATAGTTGATATATTACTGAATTCAAAATCAGAAAAACGGGAAAATGGAATAATTACCAGCATTTTAGTCTGAAAAGATATATTATACAACAGGTGTACTGAATCATGCTGATCAGGAAAAAGGCATCAAAATTAACGGGTTTCCTGAAACCGCATCCTGAAAATGTGTTTCAGAACGCGATTTCGGAAGTTGAGAAATAAACTATAATTATTGTTTGTGGTATTCTCTTAGATTTCTCAGATTAGCTTTCGGGCTTTACGATCAGGATCATTCTTTAACTCCGGTTGGTCGGTTAAAACCATTGTTTCACCCTTTTCTGCTGAATAAGCTTTCCATTCGGGAAGGCCTCCTTTGTTTGGATTTCCGGTTCTCATGAATTGAAGCAAAGTACCCGACATCTTTTCTGACAATGCACGCGGACGTTTTCCGCCACCAGTATGAGTGAGCATCAAATCGGTGTTGGCAAACCAGAAACAAATATCCAGGCAATGGAAAGCGCGCATCCGGTTGTCAAACATCGGCGGTTCCCAACCAAACCAAGCCAGATAAACTGGTGCCATTTGCCCGGCTTTTGCATTGGCGGTTTCAATTGCTCCCTTACGGTTACTGCTTACCAAAGTCATCACTTCAATTGGTTTGGCATTTGGAAAAGCTTTGGCATATGCATCATATACTGATGCTGCTTTTTCTCCAAGTCCGCCACCCATTCCGGCACGTTCTTTCAACATTTCAATAGCCTTTTCCCTGGTGATCAATTCCATTTCGGGCAT
>JBBQXI010000352.1:0-4467 GCA_038209805.1 Bacteroidales bacterium
ACCGACAGCTTCGGCTTTACCAAGACGCTGAACCAGCTTATAACCGATGTTGGCAGATTCAAGACCTGGAAATACTAATATATTTGCACGACCCGCAACTTCACTGTTTGGAGCTTTTAAACGTCCAACTTCAGCAATTAATGCGGCATCGAGCTGCATTTCACCGTCAATCTTTAATTCAGGATCCATTTCCCGGGCAATCCGGGTCGCATTCCTCATTTTATCAACTAACGGATGCTGTGCACTACCCATAGTAGAAAAACTAAGCATAGCCACACGGGGATCCATACCAACAATGGCTTTAGCTGTTCTAGCTGTAGTTACTGCTATTTCAGCAAGTTGTTGCTCATTCGGATCTGGCATTACTGCACAATCAGCAAATACCAAAATACCTTCATGACCAAAATGAGGATCGTTCACAAACATCAAAAATGCTCCTGAAACAACACTTACGCCCGGCATAGTTTTAACATATTGCAAAGCAGGACGAAGTACATCACCTGTAGCATTTATCGCTCCAGCCAACTCTCCGTCAGCATCACCACTTTTAATCATTAAAGGCGCAAAATAAAGCGGATCGTTTAGCAATTCGAGTGCTGATTCTTTCAGCAATCCTTTTGATTTACGGATTTCAACCATTAAATCGGCATACTGCTCCCTTCTTGGATCTGTCTTCGGATCCACAATTGTTGCTCCCTCAATGTTAACCCCAATCTCATTTGCTACCTGATGTATTTCTTCCGGATTTCCCAAAAGAATAAGTCGGGCAAGTTTCTGATTTAAGATAATTTCAGTAGCACGTAAAGTCCGTGGTTCCGTTCCTTCAGGTAACACTATCCTTTTCTGATATTTTTGAGCGTTTTGAAATACACGTTTTAAGATTTCCATCGGTAATTTAAAGTTTAAACTTTAGAGTAAAAAATTCGAGTCAAAAGTACTTAAAATATACAGCGGTGTACCCTAGGTTCGCAAAAATTATTGGCTGAATTGACAAAACTCATATACAAAATGACTTACTTATGCATCTTAAGAATTATAAAACAATCGATTGCACAAACTTTCAATGAAAGTTAATTTATCTATTTTTGGAAAAACTTTATTTATGAAGCCAACAGATCCCTTCTTTTCGCTCAAACAGTCACTCGATGGCGATGTGTTTACCGATCAGGTGCAAAAGGTAATTTACGCAACTGATGCTTCATCGTATCGCGAAATTCCGCAGGCTGTCACACGACCAAGGAGCAAAGAAGACATCCGGAAAATTATTGCTTTTGCCCGACAAACAGGAACTTCGGTGATTCCACGTGCCGGGGGAACATCTCTGGCCGGACAAGTTGTTGGCCCGGGAATCGTGGTTGACATTTCGAAATACCTGAATAAAATCGGGGAAATAAATCTTACCGAACGTTGGATTGAAGTTGAACCTGGTGTGATTTTGGCTGAGTTGAATCAACATCTGGCAAAACAAGGTTTTCAATTTGCCCCCGAAACCTCCACTGCCAATCGCTGCTGCATTGGAGGAATGCTCGGGAATAATTCGTGCGGGCTCCACTCATTAATTTATGGCAGCACCCGCGAACACATTCTGGAAGTAGAAGGAATCTTGTCTGATGGATCGGACGTTATTTTCAAATCACTCTCAACTGAAGATTTTCAAGCAAAATGCTCCGGAAATCCGGAATTGCTGGAAACAAAAATTTACCTGAATATTCAGAAGACTCTTACCGATAAATTCAACCAACAAGAAATCAGGAATGAATTTCCTGACCCAAAAGTTACACGCCGCAACAATGGCTACGCTTTGGATGTGTTATTGGAAACCGATCCTTTTACCAATAATGGAAAGTCCTTTAATTTCTGCAAATTGTTGGCCGGATCGGAAGGAACGCTTGTATTTGTTACCAAAATCAGGCTGAATGTAGTTCCGCTCCCTCCCAAGTTTCAGGGACTGGTTTGTGCACATTTCAAAACGCTTGAAGATTCTTTCTATGGAAATATTGTTGCACTTCGGCATCATCCTGATGCCATTGAACTGACCGACGATATTATTCTGAACTGCACATTGGAGAATATTGAGCAGCGCAAAAACCGATTTTTCATTAAAGGAAATCCAAAAGCAATTCTGACGATTGAATTTTCAGCCAATTCGGAAGAAGAAATTCAGGAGAAAGCCAGAAAACTTGAAGAAGATCTCCGAAAAGAGGGTTACGGTTATCATTTCCCATTGTTTACTGACAAGGAAAGCATCAAGAAAATATGGGAACTCCGGAAGGCCGGCCTGGGATTGCTTTCGAACATTCCGGGAGACAAACGCAATGTAACTGTAATTGAAGACACTGCCGTTGCGCCCGATTATTTACCGGAATACATTCGTGAATTTGATCAGATTATTGCCAAATATGGATTGACCTGTGTGTATTACGGTCACATTGCAACTGGCGAGTTGCATCTACGCCCTTTACTAAACCTGAAAGATCCGGAAGATGTGAAGATTTACCATTCGCTGGCAAAAGAAGTTGCTGAACTGGTGAAAAAATTCAGGGGTTCACTCAGTGGTGAGCACGGCGATGGTCGCTTGCGTGGCGAGTTTATCCCGCTGATGCTTGGCCAACACAATTACGAACTGATTCGTAAACTGAAATACACCTGGGACCCGCAAAGCATCCTGAATCCGGGGAAAATTGTGGACACTCCTTCAATTACCGATGACTTGCGAATACTGATGGGACAACCGTCTTTCAAGGCAAATACGTTGTTTGATTACGCGCCGCACGGCGATTTGCTGCGTTCGGTTGAAATGTGCAACGGATCGGGCGACTGCCGAAAAAGCAACCTGATTGGAGGAACGATGTGCCCAAGCTACATGGCTACCCGCGACGAGGATAAATCGACTCGCGCCAGGGCCAATGTGTTACGCGAATATTTGACCCGACCGCAAAAAGAGAATGTGTTTGATTCGAACGAAGTTATGCAAGTGCTTGATTTGTGTCTTTCGTGCAAAGCCTGCAAATCGGAATGCCCTTCGAACATTGACATGGCCAAATTCAAAACCGAATTCCTACAGCAATACTACGATCAGCATGGATTTCCAATGCGATCGCTGCTGATTGCATATTTGCCTAAAATCAACCAATTGGGTATGATTTTCAGGTCAGTCACCAATCTGATTACAAGCGCCAAACTGTTTAAAAAAGCGATTGGTTTTGCTCCGGAAAGAAATATACCCGAGTTATCGAAACTGAGTTTAAGGAAATGGTACCGAAAACAGATTTTACTGGATAAAGAAAAAATTGGAAAAGTGTACTTGTTTGCTGACGAGTTTACCAATTTCAACGAAAGTCATATTGGGATTAAAGCCATCTTGTTGCTGAATAAACTGGGCTATGAAGTGGTGATTCCAAAACATCTGGAAAGCGGAAGAACCTTTCTTTCCAAAGGATTGCTGCGGAAAGCCAAACAGATCGCCAACTTTAATGTGAATCAACTCTCGGGAATAATCTCTGAAGAAACACCGCTGATTGGGATTGAGCCATCAACTATTTTAACTTTCAGGGACGAATATCCAGAATTGGTTGATTCGAACCTTCAGGGAAAAGCCAGAAAGCTGGCAAAAAATGCGCTGATGCTGGAAGAATTTATGGTTCAGGAAATGGAGAAAGGAAATATTAGGAGTGAGCAATTTACAAACGAGACAAAAGCCATTAAGCTTCATGGGCATTGCCAACAAAAAGCAGTTGCCTCTACCCTACCCACCCGAAAAATGCTCGAACTCCCGGTCAATTATACCGTTCAGGAAATAAAAAGCGGCTGCTGTGGAATGGCTGGTTCGTTCGGCTACGAAAAGGAGCACTACGAACTAAGTATGCAAATCGGCGAACTGGATTTATTTCCGGCAGTAAAAAAATCACTTTCAGAAGAAATAATTACTGCTCCGGGAACTTCGTGTCGCCACCATATCGAGGATGGCACAGGCAGAAAAGTGGTGCATCCGGTTGAAGTGTTGTGGGATGCCATATTGAAATAGATTAGTTTATTGAGCGGGTGACTTGAAGTCACCCGCTCAATAGCTGATTACCTGGATATTCCTTCCAATGTAAATAAGAATGCAAAATTCAGTGCAACATCTTTCAAATAATCGAATCGTCCGCTAGCACCTCCATGACCAAATTCCATGTTGGTATGCAACAGCAAAATGTTCTGATCTGTTTTCATGTCCCGCAGTTTAGCCACCCATTTAGCCGGTTCGAAATATTGGACCTGACTATCGTGCAATCCTGTAGTGACTAACATATTCGGATAGTTTTTCTTTTCGACATTTTCGTAGGGACTGTAACTTTTCATGTAAAAATAAGCATCCTTTTCCTTTGGATTGCCCCATTCATCAAACTCATTTGTAGTTAGTGGAATACTTTCGTCCAACATGGTATTAACCACATCAACAAAAGGAACCTGCGCAATTATTCCATG
>JBBQXI010000353.1:0-4460 GCA_038209805.1 Bacteroidales bacterium
GTTATTGGCCGAGGAGGATTGACGTATTCTTTAAAATCAGGAGTTTATCTGGTAAATAACCGGATGCTGGAACATGCGCGGGCTGGAATCTATGGACAACATGCCAGCAACCTAGGCCCACTTATTGCCGATTACATTGCCCTTCAGATACCCGGTGCTCATGCATATGTGGCCGATCCGGTTGTTGTTGACGAGTTGGACGAAATTGCTCGCTTTTCGGGTCATCCGCTTTTAGAGCGACGTTCCATTTTTCATGCACTGAACCAGAAAGCAACAGCACGACTTCATGCAAAAAAAATAGGACGCAAGTATGAAAAACTGAATCTGGTTGTAGCACATTTGGGTGGAGGAATTTCAGTTGGTGCGCATTGTAAAGGAAGGGTAATTGATGTAAACAATGCTTTGGATGGTGAAGGTCCATTCAGTCCTGAACGCAGCGGAACCCTGCCTGCCGGACAACTGATTGATTTATGTTTCAGTAAAAAATACCAGAAAGATGAGATTCGCCGTATGGTGATTGGCGAAGGTGGTTACGTGGCCTATCTTGGAACCAATGATGCGATGGAAGTCGAAAAACGTGCTGCTAATAGCGAAGATTTGGCAGTGAAGATACAGGATGCACTTGGTTATCAGGTAGCCAAAGCAATTGGTGAAATGGCCGTTGTGTTGAATGGTTATGTCGACGCCATATTACTCACAGGTGGTTTGGCATACAGTAAATACCTCACACAATTTATTACTTCGAAAGTTGAATTCATCTCAGAAGTTCATGTTTATCCTGGCGAAGACGAATTGGAAGCTCTGGCATTAAATGCTTTGCGAGTGGCCACTGGCGAAATTGAACCGCTGGATTATCCGAATTAAGTGATAACCTACATTTTCAGTGATTAGTTAGGGCAAATTTCGATGTAAAGATTTTATCTTTATGAATTGAAACTTCAAACCACTAAACCATGAAATGTATTGCATTTTTTGTTTTTCTCTCCTTGCTGACATTTAAGGATACCTATGCTCAACAATCGAATGTGATTGATGATGAGGCGAATGTTCCGGAATATAAACTCCCCGATGTTTTAACCAGATTTAAGGGTGGTAAGGTGAAATCGGCCAAAGTTTGGTATAAAAAGCAACGTCCGGATATTTTGAAGAAATTTACAGAAGAGGTTTATGGAAAGGTTCCCGGGAAATTGGAAATATCGGAAGTGAAAGTTTGGGAAACATCAAATGATGCCATAAATGGTTTAGCCATCCGAAAACAATTATCCTTGTTTTTCAAAAAGGGAGAGCGAAGTCTGGAGGTAAATGTATTGATGTATTTGCCAAAATCACAAAAAAAAGCACCGGTTTTTTTGGCGTATAATTTCACGGGCAATCATGCTGTTTATAACGATCCAAATATTCGGTTGACGGAATCATGGGTTTACGACAATCCTTCTATAGGAATCATTAACAATAGGGTGACAGAGCAATCACGGGGCAGCGACTCAGAAAGTTGGCAGGTCGAAAATATCATTAAATCAGGATATGGTTTAGTAACTGTGTATTATGGTGATATTGATCCCGATAGAAATGATTTTTCGGATGGAATCGAGCCGTTTTTTTATCAGCCGAATCAAACCCATCCTAAATATGACGAGTGGGGTTCTGTTGCTGCCTGGGCTTGGGGATTATCTCGGGTGATGGATTATTTGGAGAAGGATGAGCAAGTTGATTCCCAAAAGGTAGCTCTCTTAGGCCATTCCAGATTGGGCAAAACTGCGTTGTGGGCTGGCGCTAATGATCAGCGGTTTGCAATGGTTATTTCTAACGAATCCGGTTGTGGAGGAGCTGCGCTTTCAATGCGTAAATTTGGTGAAACCGTTCAGATTATTAATAATCATTTTCCTCACTGGTTTTGCGGAAATTTCAAGAAATACAGTGATAATGAAGCTGATTTGCCGGTTGATCAACACATGCTTTTGGCTTTGATTGCGCCACGTCCATTATATGTAGGCAGCGCCGAAGGCGACAAATGGTCTGACCCGAGAGGCGAATTTTTATCAGCTAAATATGCTTCATCAGTTTATAAACTACTTGGTACGGAAGGGTTGCCAGTTCAGGAAATGCCTGAGGTGAATCATCCGGTAATGGGCACAATTGGTTACCATATCCGCTCCGGAAAACATGATTTGACTTTATACGACTGGCAACAGTATATAAAGTTTGCCGATAAGTTCTTTAAGTAACTGAAGAATTAATTTATTTACGATTTGGTTATTTACAATTTACGATTTCAATGTTCTATGGTTGAATGTTTAAATGATTGACTATTGGACGATTTACTATTGGGCGGAGAAGCGAGTCGTGTAAATAGTAAATGATTTGACTTTAGACACTTTTTTGTTTTCAGGATAGTGCAGGATTCCATTTGCTGCAAAATTAAGTTTCTTTGTTTGAAACCTTATTAAGATTCTAATTTATGAATAAAAGATACTTTCTGGCTTTCGATCTGGGAGCTTCAAGCGGACGTGCCATTTTAGGAACTTTAATTAATGATACCCTGGAATTGACTGAAATACATCGATTTGTCAATCAGATGCAGTTAATTAACGGGCATTATTTCTGGAATATCTTCAGTCTGTTTAATGAATTGAAAACCGGATTGAAAAAGTGTGTCAAAGAGTTTGGGATTCAGCCCGAATCGATTGGTGTGGATACGTGGGGAGTCGATTTTGTGCATCTGAACAAGGAAGGTTTTATTATTTCACTTCCTTTTGCTTATCGCGATTCGCGTACCAATACTTCGATGGACGATTTGTTTCAACTAATTCCGCAAGAAGAAGTTTATGCACAAACCGGAATTCAGTTTATGCAATTCAATAGCCTGTTTCAGTTGTTCTCGATGGTGAAAGACCAATCGTCGCTTTTAGAAATTACCGATTCCATTCTGTTTATGCCTGATGCATTGAATTATTTGTTTTCAGGAGTAAAGAAGAGCGAATTTTCGATAGCCAGTACCAGTCAGATGATAGTTCCCGGGAAATGTGAATGGAATTACGAGTTGATTAAAAAAGCTGGGATTCCAACACATATTCTTCAGGAGATTATTTTACCCGGAACGATTCTTGGAAACATCACTATTGAAGTTGCTGACGAGACGGGTAGCAAGTCGATACCCGTTATTGCTGTTGCCGGACACGATACTGCTTCAGCCATCGTTTCGGCTCCTTGTTCGCTGACTAGTTTTGCATACATCAGTTCTGGTACCTGGTCGCTTATGGGAATTGAATGCCCAAAACCTCATATCTCAGCCCAAACCCACCAGCTTAATTTTACCAACGAGGGTGGGGTAAATGGTACAACCCGTTTTCTGAAAAATATTATGGGTATGTGGCTTATTCAGGAAGTTCAGCGAATTTGGGAGACCGAGGGAATGAAATACTCCTGGCCCGCGATGGTTGAACTGGCCAGGAGAGCAGAACCATTTCAATTCCTGATTAATCCGGATGATAGTATGTTTTTGAATCCAAGAGATATGACTCAGGCGATACGCGATTTTTGCTATCAAACGGCGCAAAGAACGCCGCAAAATCACGGTGAAGTTATTCGCTGTATTTACGATAGTTTAGCTCTGAAATACCGTTTTACGCTGGAACAAATCCGCGATGTTTCCGATCAGCCGATTGAAGTTATTCATATCATTGGTGGTGGCGCCAACAATCATTTTTTGAATCAGTTAACTGCTGATGCTACCGGACTGAATGTTGTTGCGGGTCCTACCGAAGCAACAGCGATTGGAAATATCATGATACAGGCGAAAGCATTGGGTTATGTTGGTTCATTACCTGAGATTCGCCAGATTATTGCCAATTCGAGCGAACTGGTACGATTTATTCCTTCGGGTGAACTGGATTGGGATGAAGCCTATAATAGGTATTTGAGGATAACATTGTAGCTGTTGCATTGCAGGGCATTGCCCTGTCTCTGCGATTCGGGTCATATTTCAAGCAAAATTCAACACATTTCACTGTCACATCGTTGTTCTGAATTTCGAATCGGATTAATATTCTAACAAGGGGACTCTGATTATGAAAGCAAATTCCGTGAAAAAAATTTTATGTTCTAGTCTACTTTTTTTATATTTAGCTTATAAATAGCTAACTATCCAATCAATGCCCAAAAACAAGAAACGAAAAAAAACCTTGTGCCAACCTGAAATGGGTCCCTTCAAGCACTTCTTAATCGATATGTACGAAGCATTGCACCAGATTCATATAACTGGCAACTTCTCGGATCTGACAAATGAGTTTAAGCGAACGGCTTTTAAGTATAAAATTGGAATCTGGAACCCAACCGCAGGAAATGAATCAATTACTTCCAGAGAATTGAAAATGTTTTCTGAAAAGGCAAAGAAAAATTATCGTGAAAAAAAAATTCAATTGGGTGAGTATAACTTGTCCATTTATCAGCTACAATTGATT
>JBBQXI010000354.1:0-4438 GCA_038209805.1 Bacteroidales bacterium
CATCGCCACAACAGCTCCGGCAATAAATGAAGCTTGCAGACTCCCGATGGCATAGAAAACGCCTATAAGCAACGGACCAATGGTTTGGCCAATGCGCAGAACCATGCTGTTTACCGACATAAATGCAGCACGTTCTTTGATCGAGGCAAAACCAACCAGTAAATTTTGGATAGAAGGAATCAGTAAGCCATGTCCGAGTCCAAATACAATTACTGAAATAATAACCTGTGTCCAGCTTTGACTAATCAGCAAAGATAACATGGATAGAAAATAGAAACTGGCTCCAAATAAAAGAATTGTCTTAGACTGAAACCGTTTATTGATCCGCCCAAGCTGCGAGGAAGTTGTTGCTGTAACAAGCGACATGATTGACATCATCAGGCCAATACGAACAGACGATGCCTGTAACCGTTCGGAAAGCAAAATCGGGAAATAGGTCAGGTAGGAACCGTAAAGTAAAACAAACACCAGCATATTGACCAGGAAAAGTCCCCAGACACTCCGCTGATTGATGTTTTTCCAAATCCGGCGGAAATACTCATCAATTCGCTGATGATCTTTGGGTTCAGGATTATTCAGTCCAAAAATTACAAATATGCCAAGCGGAAGAGCAAGCAGTGGAAGATAAAAAATGTACTGCCAGCCAAAAGCTGCGATGAATCCACCCAAAGCCGGATAAGCAGCGGTTCCGATACTCAAAATACTGGCATTATAGCCCATCAGCGCGGTACGCTTTTCGCCTGTGTACAAATCGCCGATCAAGGTGATATTAATGCTCGAAAGTCCGGCTGCACCAATTCCCTCAATAAATAAAAGAGCCAGCAGTGAATGAAAATCGCGCATAAAAGAACACAAAAAACCGGCAATCCCGAAGATAAATAAAGAAGGGACCAAAACCAGTTTACGACCAAAACGATCGGCCAGAATTCCACTTACCGGGGCTAAAAATATGCCCGGTAGCGTGAATGCGGCAATCAGCCAGCCCACCTGTTGAGTCGATATTCCAAAATACTTAATAATCCCGGGGAAAGCCGGAGTAATGCTAGCAATCCCCATAACTGCTATCAGAGTAACTCCGAAAATGATGATCTGATTCTTTTCGATTGCGAAAGTGCGTTCTTTGCTCATCAATTCTACTGTTTATGAATCTTATGGTGAAATTACAAAATTTAAGATCACCATAATCATTCTAACAATAGCCTACCGGTTAATCATTCTACGTTTCATTTCCTGCATCACCTTTTTGCGCAATTCAGCCTCGGTTTGGTATAATTTAATGATTTGTTGCGGAGCTAGTACACTCCTGAATTCTTTATAATACTTTTCTCGGATAGAAATTAGTTTCCTGGCAGCATCCAATTGATTCACAATCAACTGATCAGCATCCTCTGTCGATAAACTGTCAGCATCCACTTTGGTAAGTCTGGCCAGGTTCCGAAAGTTTACTCCGGAAATTTCACGCTCGTATTTCAGGTAAATTGGCCGAAACTCTTCGAACTTAACCTGATCGAGTTTCAAGCTAAGCTTTATTTCACGCAATTTAGCCTGAACAATTCGCTCCCGAAGCAGCGGGAAGCGATTCTGATTTTGTGATTCTGCATTCAAACTGGCAAACAAAGTAAAAACAAAAAGCAGGGCTGATATTATCGTTTTCATGTTGATTTATTTAACTGATTATTGTTCCGATTCAATTATAAATGGATCAGCCTTATACATCGTAGCCAACTGCAACAATTCATCGTCCGACAAATCGGCTAAAACTTCGCTGATTTCTTCGGTATCAAATTCTTTTGCAATTACTTGTTCGAGCACCATAGCTTTCTTTGTTTCTGCAACAATTCCAGGTTGTTTTACAACTTCTTGTTTCTGAATAATTTGTTGTTCTACCGGGTGTTTTTCCTGAGCAATTTGGTTTGTCAATGGTCTTTCTGGTTCAAACATGAAATAGCCAAGTAATGCCAGACCTGACAATGAAGCAGCCACCGCCACTGTTCGCCATAGAACCGCCGTTTTTCTTCGGCGTTGTTCCCTTCGTTTGGCTTGCTCAAGTGTCTTTTCAGAAAGTTGGTCAAAAAAACCGGTCGGTTCCTGATAAGGCAACTTTTTACCGAAATTCCGAAATTCATCTGTTGGTTCCATATTTCTATGTTTTTCTCTTTTGTCAATTTGTTTGATTATGCGTGTTCAATCAGGTACTGTTTGATTTTTTCCGAGGCATAATGATAATTTGTTTTCAGCGTATTCACCGAAGAATCCAGTATCTGCCCGATTTCTTCGTAGCTCAGTTCATCGTAATAGCGCAGGTTAAAAACCATTCGTTGCTTATCCGGAAGCTTTAGAATCGCCTGCTGAAATTTGACAATCATCGCTTCACTGTTGTCATAATCACTTCCGGAAATATTTCCGATCATCTGATCAGTAATTAGCTCAGCGTTTTTCAGCCAATTCTTATTTTTCCTGAAATGTTTGGTGCATTCGTTGGTAGCTATTCGGTACAACCAGGTAAAAATCCGACTCTCACCTTTAAACGAATCAGCAAACCGGTATACATTAATAAATGTCTCCTGCAAAATATCCTCGGCATCTTCGTGCGACACCACTAACCTCCGGATGTGCCAGTACAAAGGCCTCTTATAGGTATCCATCAGTTGCAGAAAGCCCCGATCTTTCGATACCGGGTCTTTAATCAGGGAAAACAAATATGCGTCAGACGTCTCGTTCATTGATCAAATTCAGGAATGACTGGTTTACGCTTTGGATGTATAAAGTAGTCGAAAGTTAAATCATGGGTTGCATTATTTTCAAAAAATGCTATTAAAACTTATTTCAAAAAAAATCTAATTCAAATTTAACTTTTTAACACAATTAGCTTCTTAAGGGCATATCAATCAATTTCTAAAATTTAATACTATGAAACAATTATCAATGTTTATCGCAATTAGCCTGATGTTTATCGGGTTCAATGCTTGCCAGAAAGATGAAGTAGCTACCACCGCAGATGAAACGACGTTGATTCAACAGGAAACACAAACAGAGGAAACCCTTGCTGATGTTGATCTATTAGTTGATGAAGCCGTAGATTCAAATTTCAGTTTACTTAAATCGGCAACCATAGAAAGTGCGGCTTACCTAACTGATTGCCCCGTAATTACAATCGACAGAACAACACCACAGGTACTTACTATTGATTTTGGAACAGCCTGCACCGGAAAAGATGGAAAAGTCCGTTCAGGAAAAATCATTGTGACTTCAACTGCTTTCAATACTTTTCCTTCGGTCAGGGATAAATCGTTCGACAATTATATGGTTGACGGTAAAAAGATTGAAGGAAGTGTTACTAAAACAATCACAAAGGATCAGGAAAACAACATCCGCACGGCTGTAATCCAGGAGAATATTACCATTACTTTTCCCGATGGAGAAGGAAAAGCAACCCGCGTTGCAAACTTAACCCGCCAATACCAGCGAAACACCCTACTGAATCCAATGGATAATCAGATTGTAAGCTGGGGAACCGCTGAGTTCACAAGAGTTTCAGGAGTAAAAGTGACCAAGACAATCACTTCTGCAGATCCGCTGATTTTCAAAGTTGCCTGCCACCACATTGTTAGCGGTACGGTTTTGGTAACGACCAGCGATAACCGTAGTTGGACTATTAATTACGGTGATGGAGATTGCGATAACAAAGCAACACTTATTATCGGCGATAAAACCAGAGAAATCAGAATCCGCTAGTTGAAGAAGTAAAGCTCATCAAAATATTACCTTATTCAGATGCCATTTGGAACTTTTCAGATGGCATCTCGTGCTTTATGATTGTTTCGCTGGTAAATTTTCAGAAAACTGAAATCACTTTATCCGGTTGATTATGAAAAAGTCAGCCCTACTTACCAATCAAAATACCCACTTTCATTCAGTTTTTTTGAGTCTCAGTAGGAATTTTCTCTAGGTTGTAAAAAAGTAATTACTATATTTGCCATCGCAAAAAAGGATACGGGTGTAGCTCAGTTGGTAGAGCACTGGTCTCCAAAACCAGGTGTCGGGCGTTCGAGTCGCTCCTCCCGTGCAAAGCTGCTCTTTCGGGCAGCTTTTTTGTTTTACGAAAAGTCTTTGGTAACTTGAACCCAAATTCAAACAGATATGGCTGTCGATCTTTTTATACCTTGTTTTATCGATCAGATTTATCCTGATACGGCGTTTAATGTCGTTAAAATCCTCCGGAAAGCCGGACTGGATGTGAATTACAATCCGGAGCAAACGTGCTGCGGACAACCGGCATTCAACAGTGGCTATTGGGACGAAACTAAAACACTGGCAAAAAAATTCATTCGCGATTTTCCAAACGACCGACACATTGTTAGTCCGTCGGCCTCGTGCACCGGTTTCATCAAAAATTATTATCCCGATTTGTTTAAAACAGGCCAGGCTGGCTTTGAAG
>JBBQXI010000355.1:0-4438 GCA_038209805.1 Bacteroidales bacterium
ATTGCCCTGTATTTGTCGGAGGGCGCGATAATGAGGTCATATTTACGTCTACACGAGATGCAACAACTGGCGGTAAAAGAAAGAGTGCCATCACTGGAACCCGTTTTGCCGATTTATTCACCAGTAAATTTGGAGTTCAGAAACAAAAATGGGAAGCACCCAAGCTTCTAGACGAAAACCTGTCAATAAATACAGCAAGCGACGAGGGTGCCGCAACTCTATCTTCAAGAGGTGATTTGATGATTTTTACCCGTGCCCGATATGATAAGACTAAAGATATGGGTTCTGAATTACTTGTGGCCAATCAGTCAAGAGGAGAATGGTCAGAACCGACAAAACTTGAATTGGTTGGCGATAGCATAATTGCAGCGCATCCTTCGCTAAGCGCTGATGGCACTGAGCTTTATTTTGTGTCAGATCGGCTTGGAGGCTATGGAGGTAAAGACATCTGGATGGCAAAAGGTAAAGGCAATGCTTTTGATAAACCCGTAAACCTTGGTCCCGAAATAAATACTCCGGGTGACGAAATGTTCCCATATATTCGTGAAAATGGTGATTTGTATTTCTCGTCCAATTACCATCCCGGAATTGGCGGACTCGACATCTTTAAAGCTGTAATGGGAGAAGATAAAAAGTGGCATGTTGAAAATATGAAGGCCCCAATCAACTCTCCCGGCGACGACTTTGGAATTACCTTCATTAAAGGTGAAGTTGAAAAGGGGATGTTCTCGTCCAACCGCAAAGGATCAAAAAGCGACGATATTTATTCGTTTTATCTGCCACCAAAAGTATTTAATGCTTCTGGCGAAATCTTCAATAAAGAAACCGATCAGAAAATTGACGGGGCAATGGTGCGGATCATCGGAACCGACGGTACAAGCCTGAAAGTGCGGGCAAACGGAGGTCGCTTTCAGTATAAATTAAAGCCAGAAACTGATTATGTGATTGCCGCCTTTAAAGATGGATATTTGAACGATAAAGTACGTACTTCCACCGTTGGATTGACGGACAGCAAAGATTTTAAATTCATTTTTAAACTCTCGCCAACCGACGAGCCGATCAAGGTAAATAATATCAATTACACCACCGGAAGTTATCAAATAACCGAAGAGTCAAAACTGGCTCTCGATTCTGTTGTTCAGTTACTTGTACTGAATCCAACCATCAAAATCGAGTTGATGGCGCACACCGACTTTGTGGGCAGCGATCAGTTCAACTCCGATCTTTCGCAAAAACGTGCGCAATCGGTGGTTGATTACCTGATTTCGAAGGGAATTACTTCAGGTCGACTGGTGGCCAAAGGATACGGCGAAACCTGGCCGAAGAAAGTAACTAAAACGATCGCCAAACAATACGACTTCCTGAAAAAAGGCGATGAGCTGAATGAAGCATTTATACTGAAGCTCACACCCGAACAGCAGGAAATAGCGAAAATGCTCGACCGCCGAACGGAATTCAGGGTGCTGAGCAACGACTTTCACGAATAGAAATTGCATTCAAAACGATAAATCCTGACAGGTTATGGAAACCTGTCAGGATTTTGCATTACCCTATAGCGCAAGTTTTTGGCTTTTAAAACTCCAAATATTTTTAAAGTTGAGTAGGAGTTTCCCACTACAAAATTTCAAATCAGTTTCGTTATCTTTGGAATCAGGAATTAACAAGTTAACAACCATTCAAATATATCATCCATGAACTACACCATAAAAATTACGGATAATGATAAGGAGGGTGAAAAACTAATTAAGCAGATCAAAGAATTGGTAGGCGATAGCCCATTTGTAAGTATATATGAAGAAGAAACCGGACTCTCTGACGATATGGTGCAAGAATTGGAGAGACGATACCAACACGTGGTTAAAAATCCTCAGGAAGGGAAAAGTTGGGAAGAAGTGAAGAATGATATTCTTAACCGATAAAATTTCCTCGTGTGAAAAGTTATCGGCTGATAATTAGTGAATTTGCGGAATCTGATTTGAAGATAGCTGCTGATTGGTATGCATCTCAAAAAGAAGGTTTAGATCTCGACTTAATTCAAGAGATTGATAAAGCAGTCCAACGAATACAAGATAATCCACACCAATTTGCCGTTGTTAGAAAGCAAATCAGGATGTCCATTGTCAAACGTTTCCCTTATGGTATTTACTTTTTCCTTGTTGGTGACATCATTAATGTGTTTGCTGTTTTTCATTTCAGCAGAAACCCCAAAATCTTGCAAAAACGTGTAACGCGAACTTAGAAAAGAGCTAATTCGTGTGCGGGTTGAATATAATATGACAAAACCCTGTCAAATTCTTCATCTGACAGGGTTTATTATTTCAAAAACAATCTTCCTTACTTGTAATTTTCAATCGGTTCGCAGGTGCAAACCAAATTTCTATCGCCAAAGGCATCGTCAACGCGGGCTACCGGTGGCCAGTATTTGTTTTCTTTTAGCCATGCAAGCGGGAAGACGGCTGTCTGGCGGCTGTACGAATGGTTCCAATCGTCAGCAGTAACCACATCCGAAGTGTGCGGCGCATTCTTCAGTGGGTTATCCTCTTTATCCAGTTCACCCGAAGCCACAGCCTGAATTTCGTTGAAAATGCCAGTCAACGCTTCGATGAAACGATCCAATTCCTGTTTCGATTCACTTTCGGTTGGTTCAACCATTAGCGTTCCGTGAACCGGGAACGAAAGGGTAGGAGCGTGGAAGCCATAATCCATCAATCGTTTCGAAATATCGGTTTCCGAAATTCCTGAAGCTGCTTTCAAATGGCGGCATTCCAGAATCATTTCGTGGGCACAACGGCCATTCTCTCCGGTATACAAAACTCCGTAGCTATCTTTTAAGGCATTGGCAATGTAATTGGCATTCAGGATAGCAATTTCCGAAGCACGTTTCAGTCCGTCGGCACCCAGCATTTTGATGTATCCGTATGTAATTGGCAACACAGAAGCGCTTCCCCATGGAGCAGCCGAAACGGCGGTAATTCCAACATGTCCGTTGTTCATTACCGGATGCGAAGGTAGAAATTCAACCAAATGAGCGGCAACACAAATCGGTCCAACGCCAGGGCCACCACCACCGTGAGGAATGGCAAATGTTTTGTGCAAATTCAGGTGGCAAACATCGGCTCCAATACGACTCGGATTAGTCAACCCAACCTGGGCATTCATGTTGGCGCCATCCATGTAAACCTGTCCGCCATGTGAATGAATAATTTCGCACAATTCAGTGATCGACGATTCGTAAACTCCGTGTGTGGATGGATAAGTTACCATGAAACACGACAATGTATCTTTGAATTCTTCGGCTTTCTGGCGCAAAGCTTCCACATCGATATTCCCTCTTTCGTCGCAAGGTGTCACCACCACTTTCATGCCGGCCATTACGGCACTGGCAGGGTTGGTTCCGTGAGCCGATGAAGGAATTAAAACCACATTGCGGTGTTCGTCGCCACGGCTAATGTGGTATTGGCGAATGACCATCAATCCGGCATATTCGCCTGCTGCACCTGAATTTGGCTGAAGACTTACATCTGCAAAACCAGTAATTTCGGCCAAATCGCGGCGCAGTTCTTCCATCATTTCGTGGTAGCCGCGAGCCTGATTTTTCGGAACAAACGGGTGAATGCCATTAAATTCGATCCAGCTAAGTGGCAGCATTTCTGTAGCCGCATTCAGTTTCATGGTACACGATCCGAGTGGAATCATGGAATGAGTGAGTGAAATATCTTTGTGCTCTAACTTCTTAATGTAACGAAGCATCTCGGTTTCAGAGCGGTATTTGTTGAACACTTCCTGTTGCATGAAAGCCGAAGTCCTCAGAAATTCAGGCTGAATAGTGCAACTTGTCGGATAATCAACGATTTTTCCAAAAGGTTTATTGGCAGCTTTGGCAAATACTTCGATCATCCAGTTGATGTCGTCGAGGTTGGTTGTTTCATCAATGCTTAGTCCAACTTCGCCATTTTCGAAATAACGGAAGTTCATTTCCAGTTCGAGCGATAACCATTCAATGTCTTCGTGTTTCACGTGACGTGGTAGTGCAAACCGAATGGTGTCGAAATAAGTGGTGTTCACCTGAGTGTATCCCAAAGCCGAAATTTCTTTTTCGAGTAAAGCAGCGATGCAATGGATGCGTGTGGCAATTTGCTTGATGCCTTCAGGTCCATGATAAACAGCATAGAACCCAGCCATATTCGACAATAAAGCTTGCGAAGTACAAATGTTGGAAGTTGCTTTTTCACGTTTGATGTGCTGCTCGCGGGTTTGCAAAGCCATACGCAAAGCGCGGTTGCCATGAGCATCTTTCGAAACTCCGATAATGCGACCAGGCATGGTGCGTTTGAAGGCATCTTTCGAAGCAAAGAACGCAGCGTGTGGACCACCGTAACCCATTGGGATGCCAAAGCGTTGCGATGTTCCGAAAACAATATCGGCACCCCATTCTCCC
>JBBQXI010000356.1:0-4413 GCA_038209805.1 Bacteroidales bacterium
GTGTTTAATTGCATATAACGATCGAAATTGGAAAATTCCCAATCAATTCCATCGGCAAATATTTCGCGCTGAATGTTGGTATATGCCGGAACAGTTCCGTTTAAAACACCTCCCACATTCGGATAAAAAGGACCAACATCATCGCCAATGTAATTGGGTAGATTCCGTTTTGAGAATTTCGGATGTTTGTAGTTCTGGCTCACATAGCCCAATCCGGAAGTTCCTTCGCGTCCTATTTGAATGGTATACCATTTTACCTTGTTATCGGCAGCACTTTTTACGGCGTTGTACATACAGCCCCTCATATCAATGGTTCCACCCCACGCGGCACACTCTACGCTGAAACCGGCAAGTGGACTATTAACTGAAACGATTCCAGTTGATTCGAGATAATTCGAATTTCCGTAACGTGGCAAATTAGCAGATAATGTCGATGCAGAGGTATTTTGATTTCCACCAATGAAGATGTTACCGAGGCTTCCGATCAAATTTCCGTTGAAGCAGGCCGATGAAACATGGATGGTCGAATCGGGCAGGCACATGTCAATTCGTTTCAAGTTCGGGATGTTGTAATAAGGCGCACTTTCGTACCTTACCTGAAATGGCGAGTAGTCAACAATTTTTACGATAACATCAGGATACATGACTACATTGACATCTTCGCCCGGAGCAATATCTGACGAATCCTCCAATCCCGGGAAAGTCATATCAAAACTGAAGCGGAAAATGTAATTCCCGTTTATGTCGGTAATTGTATCTCCCAGCAAACGCCGGTTTCCCGTTCCGGAGTATGCACCGCCAGCTAACTCTGCTGCACTCCGGTCGTATTCCTCAAACGTTAAAGTCAAATTAGAACCGGCTTCGGTACGGCACCGTGAAAACAAATCACCAATGTTTTTTGCCAGCTGTATTTGGTCGGAAGACAAAGCCTTTGCCTGTACTATTGAATTTGCCTGGGAACGAACAATATCGAAATTCGATGCTGCAAAATCAGAATTCAGTTCATTGGCTGCTTGCGTTGTGCTTTTTTTTCTGTCAACAGTAGCTTTACGGGTAAACTGGAGAGCTGTTTTAGGTTGTGTGGCCTCCATACTCAAATCAAAAACCATCGGTTTAAAATAGGGCGCCGGATCGGGCGGATTTGGATTTATCTTAATTGGAATACGTACAGGATAGTACTTTTCAATGTAATCGAGTATGTATGGATTCTTCAACGCTTTTAGTAGTCCGGCATAATTGTCGATCACAAACGGAAACCTGCGGCATGGATTAAATATACAAGCCCCGCTGTAAAGGGTTACATTTCCGTAAATGATAAAATCGTTGATGTTGGCATAAGTAGAGCAGGTGAGGACCAAGTCATTGAAATCGGCATCGCTACCGCCACCATCATCCGACCAAATGTCGAATTCATAAAAACTGCCGGTTTGATGCGGAAATTTTAGTTGGGTTTGAGAAGTTCTCCAACCGGTACCTGGGTCGTTCTGGATGGCAATTGACCATTGACTGCCGGTTACATAGACAAATGTGCCTGGATTTCCGGAATGTATTCCGTTACCAGAAGTAGCTCCTTGTACAATAAAACGCTGGGGGAATGCGGCATTTTTTGATTTTACGGTAACCGCCCAATTACCTTGCATGGAAATTATCATATGTTTTCTGTTTGTTTTGCCTACTCTTTACTCCGGATTTTCGGCGACTCCGGTTAATTCATTAATGAATCAATTTTCAAACGTTGGTAACTTGAGGGGCTACCGGGCAACATCTGTATTCTTGCGATTGCTCAAGCAGTTCAATCTGTTTTTCAAGCAAATCGTTCTGCAACTTGTGGTATCTTTCTCTTTCAGGTTCGCATGTGTTGCAATCGTCGAGGCAGCCTTTTACCTGAATACCTGCCGTTGGTAATGAGAATTGCAATTCAAAATCGAATTTCTTTTTTAGCTCTTTCGATAGCTCACCATTTTCATCAAGAATACCTGCTGCTATCAGCTCTATTCTTAATTCGGCTAATATTTCCTTACGCATGTCAGGAGATATTACAGGTTGTGATGCTGTTAGATTATTCACGTTAGAAGGGAACGAAATAAGCTCATCAATACTCACTAATTCGAATTTTAAAACCTGTTTTTTATTCAAGCGATAGAAGATATAGGACAACGCATGGCAATTGTTTTCATTGCTGAATTCGCGCGATGAAGATTCATACTGATCTTCCGCTTGTCCTTCGGCATGTGTTCTGGTATCCACGCTGCCTATTGATATCGAATGTGCACGGTGAGTGGCATTAACAGCCTGTGTTGCTGATGCCTGCATATTTGAACTTTGCCTGTTCAGGTAATCCAAAGTTGAAGTGCTGTTATGATTGCTTGATGAGCTTGCGCTGGCACTTACTCCAGGATCGAATGGGTTAAGATCGACGCCACCTTTTGTTGATCCGTTAAAATCCCAGTGACCTTTATCCGTTTCTACTGAGTTACCTGACTGAGAATTTTCAAGGTCGCTATAATAGGATTGGGTCGCTTTCATAAAATACTGCTCTTCCGACATCTGCTCACTACGGTAGCTAAGCTGAGTCGAGCTGTCATAAGAAAATGTGGTTCTTCTGTCAGAAGTAAACAATTTTACTTTTTCACCCGGAAGTAAAGTAATGGTATATGCAGGATCTCCCAATACAAGTCCTTTTGTGCAACGGGTAAGTCTGAAACCTAAAACAAGCTGTACGACCAATCTTAAATCTTTCCTAAAAACAAAAGGATAATTTAATGTGCGGGTAAAAAAGAACACATCGCAATTGTTGTCCTTTAATAATTCCGGGCAACAAGGGATTTTTGTTGATTGAATTTTGTCTTCCATGGTTTTATAATGTATTTCTTTGCCTACTCTTTGTTCCGATTTTCGGCGATTCCGGCCCTTTTTCCTGAATCTCAGATAATACATCATCTATAAAATTACCAAGGCAATCCGTTGTATTGGCTTGCCAGAGGTACAATCTGTTTAAAAAATTTGTTGTTGATGCCCCAACACCACATCTCTATTTCCTGTGGTCTTCTGGCAACTTATTGGTTAATAATTATTTGGTTCTGAGTGCAACATTCGTTTAGCATAGCCAATCCACTAAAAACATAAAGATCAGGTATCTCAATTTTCTTTTCTGATTATGCTTTAAAATTCCCGGTATCAACCCACTCGTTTTTAAGTAGTGACCACCAATCATCGGCAAGTCCCTGAATTACATATTCGTATGGAAGCCAGCCATAGCCATTCTGACCCCAATCGGTACCCCATGAGTTGCGAATCAGGAACGCTCCGGTAGTTTCGGTACTTCCAATGGTATCGTTTTTTATTTTCATGGTATCGTCATAGCCAGCAACAACAATTGCATGCCCACCTTCAATTTTTTCGCCTTTGGTTGGATATGGAATTTTACCGTCGTTATTACTTGCCTGATTGATTGAACTGTAAACCGTAAATCCAAACATGGATGGAAGGCCTGCGGCTAGGTTGGTTTTAATTTGGGTTAAAAGCTGATTTGCAGGTGTTCCTGGTGGATCGAGCCGGTAATAGCTCAGTGATTGATAATTTTGAGCAAATGCATAACAGAATGCAGTTGGTTCCTTATCGAAACTTGACACATTGTAGGGCCAGTATTCTTCTGGTGGTATGCCAAACAATACCAGTGCTCCCATTGCACTCCGCAGGAATGCTCCGGTATCACCTTTTTCTTTCATCAGGTTTCGTGTGGCTTTGTAAAGAAATAATCTTGAAGCATCAACATGTTTCCCGAAGGCACGCCGTTCAAAATATTCGACTAACCCAACTCCTGCATTTGCGGTACAGGAACCAAGATTACCCTGATCTTCAATGGGAGAAAACCAACTGATCAGATTTACCTTTTTAGGTGACGCCGTTTTTTTTGAAACAGTTTTTGAAAGCATTTTCTTTATAGAATCGTTCTGCCCAAGCCTCTGAAGTCTGGTTGATATAGCATCATGTTCTACAGTGAGATCCCTAAAATCGGGGTAATCAGGAAGCCATCCCATTGATAATCTTCTTCTAAATGCGCACATAGTTTTTAAGTTTAGCGATAATTTTGTCTTTATATATATAGTAAAGTTACTTCCAAAATTTGGCTATAGTCAATAGCACGAAAGTGCCATTCTCCTAAAACTGCGTTTAGAACTTTTTCTTTATTTTTCTGTTAACCTATTTATTCGGAGTTGATTACCCGTCTTTTTTTTGTTTAAAAAGGCAAGTTCCTGAAGGCAAAAATGTTCCATTGATTCTTGCCTTCAGTTGTATCTTTTGCAAGGCTTTGAAGTATATGCTAGACTAATTAATGTTTTGCACCATGAAGAATGAACCAAAATATAATACGTTAGATGCAGTTAGTCATACTGTTACTCCTATAGGTGC
>JBBQXI010000357.1:0-4362 GCA_038209805.1 Bacteroidales bacterium
GGTTACGGCGGCCGATAATGCTGATTTTGCCAGTGTCATCCAAATTTATCTCGATCAGTTAATGTCTGAAATTCAGCCTACGGCACTTGATAATGCCACACTTACCAATGGGATTTTGGTTATTTCGGCTGATAAAAACAGGGAACTTTACCTGATTATGCTGCGCAACTTGATAAAAAATCATCATAATCGACATTTCCATATGGAAGGTCACCACATGATGGGTGATTAATTAAATGTTATCGATTGACATCAGAGTCTCCGGTTAACCGGGACACATACAAAATAAAATAGCTTCAGGAAACTGAGGCTTTTTTATTCGATAAAAGCTTCGTTGATCAATTCTCTGAAATTTAAATGAGCCAGTCATACAATCACTTAGAAATATTTAGATTGTAAACTTTATTGGCAAACTGGTGTTAATGACTGCATAATTGTATTTGAAATACAAACTAATAATCAATAAATACATTAAACATGAAATTCAACAAATTACTTTTATTCGTGCTCATTGCACTAGGCTTCAGTGCATGTAATTCAAAATCGGCAAAAAATACAGCCGACAGTAATGTGAAATATTACCGGAATATCCAATTCAGCGAAACTCCTTGGGATACCGAAAAGGGGTCGTATGAGCTTACTCCTGAAGAAGCCAAGCCAATCAATAATTACAAATTTACCTTTAATGAAAAGGGTCAATTGGCTTCAGTCGAATACAACCGCAACGATGTTTTGCTCGATTATTCGTCGATTGGTGCCGCAAAAGTGACTTTTACCTATGAAGGTGACAAGCAGGTTAAACGTTTTTTCAATGAGAAAAATGAAGCTATTAAAAATGGTGGTGCATCGGTTGCTGAATTCACACTCAACGAATCAGGAATGCGAGTTGCCATGCGTTTTTTAGATGAAAATGGCGCCCCGATCGAAAACCGGAACAAAATTCATAATTACAAGTGGACTAAAATGCCGGATGGACTGATTCAGGAAATTCGATACAATTTGGCCGGTGAAGACGTTGTTATGAACGAGTTTTGTCCGTTTCATGAACTTCGTTTCACCTACGATGCAAATGGTTTTGTGACACGCATGGCTAATTATCAGGCCGATACCCTGACTAATTGTACTGCCGAGAACTGTGGAGATATTGGTGTTTCTTATTTTCAATTGGAGAACAATGAAAAAGGCGATGTACTTACTTTTTCGGTACATAACACAGTTGGACAATTATCAAATCTATACTGGGGCTGGGCAAAACGTACGAGCGTAGTTGATCAGAACGGTTATGTTTTGGAATCGACTCAATTCGATCAGGATAATGAATACCTGGGAGGCAAAAATGTGCCGGTAACCAAAATGGAGTACGACGAACATGGCGCTTTGGTTAAGCGGATTTCGATGGATAAAGACAAAAATGTTGTAAATAATCCGGGTGATGGTGTTGCCATTACTGTTTACAAATACGATGAGCAGGGACGCCGGACTGAAACCCAGAAATTCGATAAAGATGAAGTTCCAGTCGTAGCGAAAAGCTAATTTCTAATACTATGAGAACGATCAATCAAATCACAGCCGTTGTTTTGCTGTTCTTTCTGGCAGCTTGTTCCGGAGGAGGAAATAAGCCCAAACAGCAGGAAGCTGAGGCTTCAACAGAGGTTAAATCTGCGCCAGTTGCGGTAAACGATGAGTCGCAGAAGTTGCTGAAATATCTGGAAGAATCCGGAGATTATGTGAACGGACGAAATTTTCCATCCTTAATTAAAGCTTCAGCAGTTAATGCCGAACTGGGCGGGAAGATTAAAATTATCGATTTGCGAAGTCCCGAAGTTTTTGCAAAAGGTCACATCAAAGGAGCGGTGAATGTTGATTTCACCAAAATTCCTGACTATTTTTCAAACGTTATCAAGCCTTTCGAATACGATAAAATTGTCATGGTTTGTTATGCCGGGCAAATTGCCAGTTATACAACTTCGCTGTTGCGTTTAATGGGCTACGGAAACGTGTATGCTTTGCGCTGGGGAATGAGTAGCTGGAACAAAGATTTTGCCGCCGATTCGTGGCTAAAAGCTGTTTCCGACAAGTATGAAAGTAAATTGGAAATGACTGAAAATGGCAGACCTGCTTTGGCTGACTTTCCACAACTGAATTCAGGAAAGTCAACCGGTGAAGAAATTATGGCTGCCCGATTCAACAGTTTATTTGCAGAAGGGTATGCTGATGCTTTTATAACTGCTGATCAGGTTTTTGAGCAACCACAAAACTTCTATACCGTTAATTTTGAACGGAAAGATAAATACGATTCAGGACATATTCCGGGAGCTGTACGCTACAAAACCAGCGGAACGTTGGGAATTGTTCCTGAAATGGAATCGATTCCGACCGACAAAGATGTTGTGGTTTATTGCGGAACCGGGCATAACTCCGGATTTGTAACTGCTTATTTGCGTTTGTTTGGCTACAAAGCAAAAACATTGATGTATGGTAACAATGCTTTTATGCACAGCAAAATGCTGAAAGATAAAAGTTTGCTTTCGTGGCTTCCTTTTACCGAGGCCGAAGTTGGTAGTTTTCCGTATGTGAAGAATTAAGTTCAAAGAGACAAAGAGACAAAGTACCAGAGTACCTAAGCAATAATAGTATTGGGACTTAGGTACTTCACTAAATTGAATCTTGTTCCAGCCGGACAGTTGTGTCGGGCTGGAATTTGTATTTTAGCTCATCCGGATTTCCTCCGGAATTCAGAATAAGTACATTTTTAAAACCCATTTGATTCAGGATAACCCAGGCTTTTGAAGCTGTTGCCACATCCCCCGAATAAAGAATCAGATTACCATCCACTCCTTCCAGTATTTTCCGGTTAGTTTGATTCAACAGGTTTTCAACAGGAATTTTTATCGAATGTTCAACATGAATGGAATCAGGCAGGTCGCTGGTTCCGATGTTAACCACCATCCACGATCCTTTCAACTGATGAAGTTGATCGGGTGAAAGCAGGTTGTTGTTATTTTTAGTCGCTTCGATGGCACTTTTTATATCCTGTTTAAACAAGTTCTGATCCGAATTACGGATGATGACTAAAATCAAAATCACAACGATGATCAGGATGACGAACTTTAAATTTTTGAGTTGTTGCATAATTTCTGATTTTAGAATTTAGTTGCAGCCTCCGTCGAGTTTCGATTGATTAAGCCTTTTGGCATTGAAAAACTTTGTTTTCAGGCTGTCGGGTAAACTGTTAATTTGCGTGAATGCTTTGCGGGCATTCAGCCGGTTTTCGAAGCGGGCATTTTCGGCTGGCGTAATTTTTTCTCCTGAATATTGGCTGAGCATCACCGTCCGGAACCATTCGTTGAGTCCACCTTTCATCACATAATTGTTCGGATAACCCAGTCCGGTAACAATTGTCCATGCGTAATTGGCCGTTTGATCGCCGTTTCCGTAAAGAATATTTTTTACCTTTTTCTGATTTAAAGTCGCTTCCCACAAAGGATTTTGGAGATCATCAAACGGAATATTGATGGAACTTGGGATGTTGCATTCCCTGAATTGTGCAGCACTGCGAACATCAATAATTTGAACGGTACTGTCTTCGCTGTTTACTGCACGAGCCACCTGATCAACAGAAATATACATATCTTCTGAAGCCGATTGAGTAAGTAATTCGTTCGACTTCAATCGAAACGTCTGTGCCGCGTCGAAAGGCAGAAAGGCAAGGATAATTCCGAAGCCAATCAACAATACTGAATATTTTATTCGTGCATCCATGTTTATCTGTTTAAAGATCATTGGTAATGTCAGCCCGGCTAAATTTTTTCTCGGCGAGCTCTGAAATCCAGAATAAGGCAACGGCTGCTACTATCAATATCAGCGTAAAAACTCCGGGTGAAACGCCCATCCATTCGTCGATTCGCATGGCGCCTTTGAAATTATCCAGGAATAAAGTTTCGATGAATGGATACGTTTCAGCAAACGAAAAAGCGCCAACCATTCCGCCAACCAGGAAAATCATCGCATCAATTTTCCCGATCGAAAGTGCGCTGATTCCCGTACCGGGACAATATCCGCCCATGATGAATCCGGCACCCATGATGACTCCACCAATGATCGCGGAATTGATGTAATACGGATTCACATAAACCAATTTAAGGTTTAAAAGACCAAAAAAACTGAGCAATTGCGAACCGACCAATGCAACAATTGCTGCTGTGAAAAATACTTTCAGCACAGTAGTGTCATAGCCGTAAAACATTCCGGCCAGTTTCCGGCTCGATGAAAAACCTGCTTGTTCCAAAGCAAACCCAAACCCAATACCGATTAAAAAGGCTATCAGAAGGTTAAGCCATTCCGGAAATCCGGAGATTATTG
>JBBQXI010000358.1:0-4329 GCA_038209805.1 Bacteroidales bacterium
GTTTTCTTCATTTCTACCTTCAATTTCATCCCATTGGGTTACAAAACATTCTCTTCTCCTTCGAAATATTTTCATTTAGAATCCTTGCTGGATATCTCGAAAGAAGGAGTTAGTAAAAGTTTTCCTGAATCGGGATATTCACAAAAAATGTTCTTACATCCAATCTGTTTTGCGCACTCTAAGCGACCAACAGGTTTTTTTATAACTTTGAATCATTGAAAAAAAAATTTCTCTATTGGAGCCTCTCTTGTTTCATTTCAGAAAACGAGAGTACAAAAACCCATTCGAATGATGACCCACGGGCAAATGCTCCGGAAAAGAAAAACCAATAACCTTTAAAATTTCCGAATGATGAAAAAATATCGCTTACTTATAGTACTGTGGACTGTTCTGATCAGCCTGCCTTTTTTGGGGCAAAGTCAAACGTCTGCTACTTATCAGAACCCGGTTATTCCGGGCGATTTTCCCGATCCGACGGTGATTCGCGTGGACAACATGTATTATGCCGCCGGAACCACTTCCGATTTTGCCCCCAATTATCCACTTTACGAATCAAGCGACCTGGTCAATTGGAAACAAATTGGTTCCATTTTCAACGAACAGCCTTCGTGGACTTCGGATAGCTTTTGGGCTCCTGAACTTTGCTATCACAACGGAATCTTCTATGTTTATTACACAGCCAAGCGCAAAAGTGACCGGGTGTCGTGTATTGGTGTTGCCACAACCAAAGATCTCCGGAAGGGATTTACCGATCGAGGAATCATCGTTGAATGGGGCAATGAAGCTATCGACGGATTTGTATTTCAGGACGACAATCAGAAGAGGTACATCTGCTGGAAAGCCTACGGACTGACCAAAGGCTGCCCCATCGAAATTTTGGCTTCCGAATTAAGCAACGATGGACTGTCGCTGGTTGGCGAACATTTTAGCCTGACACGCTACGATAAAGGTTGGAAAGGCGATGGTGACGAAGGACAATGCCTCATAAAACACGGCGGATACTATTATTTATTGTATTCGGTGGGCGGATGCTGCGATAATCGATGTAGCTACCGGGTGATGATTTCGCGCTCTAAAAATCTGAAGACAGGATGGGAACAATATCCCGAGCCCATTTTACATGGCGGCGATGTGTGGAAATGCTCTGGACACGGAACTCTGGTGACTACGCCAGACAACCGCTACTTTTACCTGTATCATTCTTACAACGCAACCGATTTCGAATACATTGGCCGGCAAGGTATGTTAGACGAATTCGTCTTTGACGAAGCATCCGGGTGGCCACGTTTCAAAAACGGGAATACCCCTTCTATCCTGGCAGAAATGCCTTTCCCAAAAACGAAACAGGTTCGCGATTCGGTTTACTCTGATGATTTTTTGACAGATAAAAACCTGAAGTTGTGGCAATGGGATTTAACAAGTGCCAAACCGAAAATCAGCATCGGGAATGGATTACTGACACTTGTCTCAAATTACGATGGATTTGCATTTGCCGGACTAAGTCCCAAGACCGGAAACTATTCGTTCGAAGCAGAACTTGCCAAACGAACCGATGAATTAAGTGGAATCTGCATTTACGGAAATTCAAAAAATCTATTGGTTTTTGAAGCTAGTCCTTCCAAGCTAATTCTTTTCCAACTGAAGAGTGGGATTAAAGAAATACTGACAGAAATTTCGATTCCTGAAAACGCACAGGTTTCGCTGAAATTCAAAGCCCTGCACGGTCGTTTTTACCAATTCTTCTATACCACCGATCAGAAAAACTGGCTTCCCGTAAAAATACAAAACGAATTTTCGGTGGATGGCAATTTTCTTCCTCAGTGGGGAGTAGCCATGCGAACCGGACTTGTAGTTTCAGGAAAAATCGGAAGTTCCGGAGTTTTTTCCTCGGTCAAAATGAGTTATAAATTCTAAATCGAAACCAAATACAATTCTCATATTTACATGTAATTAACTGATAACCATTCGCCTTGACAAACCAATCACACAAAGCATTTCAGACGTTGTTTAAAATACTAAATTAATTCGAAATGAAAGTCCGATTCAATTCCTTCGTTGCTGCGGCACTGGTGCTATTTGTTTTTTCTGGATTCACCGACTCAAAACCTGACAGCCAAACAAAATTGGCGTGGGGTTTTTCCGGATTTACCAAACCAGCAGAAAACCCAATCCTTGGAGCCGATTCTACCAAAACCTTTTTTTGTCCGGTGAAAAAAGCCGAAGTTAAATGGCAGCGTGCCGATGTGTTCAATCCGGCAGCCATTGTTCACGATGGAAAAGTTTTTCTGTTAACACGCTGCGAAGACAATCCGAAAGCAATTTTAGGTGGCCGCACTTCGCGCATCGGGCTGGCGTCGAGTACCGACGGAATTCATTTCAACTACTATCCTACTCCAGTTTTGTATCCTGATAACGACGAATTTGCTAAATACGACCACATGGGCGGATGCGAAGATCCACGTGTCGTTGAAACCGAAGATGGTTTGTTTGTGATGTTGTATACCAGCTGGAATTACGATACGCCGCGTCTGTCGGTAGCCACATCAAAAGATTTGATTCACTGGCAAAAGAAAGGCCCAGCCTTTGCCAAAGCTTATAATGGTAAATTCCTGAATATGGCCACCAAATCGGGATCGATTGTGACACAGATGAAGAATGGCAAACAGACTGTTGCTAAATTCAACGGCAAATATTATTTGTATTGGGGTGAGAAGGCCGTTAATCTGGCGGTGTCCGACAACCTGATCGATTGGTATCCCAACATAGGCGAAAAGGGCGAGCTCCGGAAGGTATTTATTCCGCGATCCGGCTATTTCGACAGCGCATTAACCGAATGCGGACCACCTGCAATACTTACCAATAAAGGCATTCTACTGTTGTACAATGGGAAAAATTCGGATGGCGAAGATGCTGATCCGAAATTACCCAAAGGAACGTATTCTGTAGGTCAGGTTTTGATTGATGCAGCACACCCGGAGAAGGTTTTGGAGCGCTCAGAATCGAATATTCTGAAACCAACTTTACCTCACGAGCAAACAGGCCAGTATAAAGCGGGTACGGTTTTCGGCGAAGGATTGGTTTTCTATAAAGAAAAATGGTTTTTGTACTACGGCACTGCCGATTCCTATATTGGAGTGGCAGTAACCGACGTAAAATTGTAAAAGCAGAAAACTGTTCAAACTTTCTCCGGAGGAGATGAATGTTAATAGAAAAGGGACAACTCATAAACAAATTTCCCGGACGAAATTAATCGCTTGTCTGTTTATGTCCTATCGGACAATCGAATTTATCAAGATTGCTTTTCTATTGACATTGATGCCCGATGGGCAAAACAGATTCAAAACCAAATTCTTAACAGTTTCCGAAACCCTAACTTCAGGCATGAAATACAAGCACCGGAGTTTTGGTGTGTAAAAGTAATTTACGCGCAATACCGGGGTTAAATAATCGGGTAAGTATATTTCTACGGTGTGTTGTTAGTGCCAGTGCGTCAATTTGGTTATCCTGAATAAACTGATCGATTGCTTCAGGTAAATTTTTATTGTGAATCAATTGGCAATCGAAGTCTGCATAAGGATACTTTTCACACAACGCTTCACGCATACCTTCAAGCATGGCCTCGTCTAATTTACCATCATTCCCTTGATTAACGTGCATGCAGATAATCTTGCATCCAAAAGGTTTCACCAATTTGATCAGCCGATCCATCGCAATAAAATCGTGCGACTCAAAGTTGGTGGCGTAAACAACAGTTTTGAAATGACTCAACCAGTTGTCCGGAGTTTTTTCAGGAATGGCCAAAACCGGAACCTTGGTATTAAAAATAACTCCGGCAGTTGTTGTGCCAATCAGATCAGCTGATTTGGCGTCTTCGCCCCGGATACCCATAACCACCATTCGTGGTGGATGAATCTGAATGTAGGACAAAATATCATCATCGGCTTCGCCAATTTTTACAATGTATTCAGGTTTCGCTTTTCTCCAGCGTTCAGGATCAATAGCCTCAGTCAGCTTATTCAGGAACTTTTCAAATTTCTGATTCGTCTGTTTTTCTGTCATCTCGTAATTCAGAAACAAAGCCGAGTCATACACAATGACATCAGAATAAGGTATAGTCAAAAACTCGGGGCGAGGACTTGAATGATAGATAACCATTTTCGATTCGAGCTTTTCAGCAATATCAAAACCAACCAGTGCTGCCTTTAACGAATAGTCTGAAAAATCAACCGGAATCAAAACATAGTTCTCACGTTTCTTCGAATCCTCTATAACTTTTCCCAACATCTTTTCAAGAATGGGAAAAGCCTGTCGCGCATCTTTCTCATGAAT